>JACMOW010000291.1 GCA_014377775.1 Pedobacter sp.
ACATAAACCTTCTCGTTTTTATACTTTTACGGAGCCTTTTTTTGTGAAACTAAATGAGGGGTATAAAGATAATCTGGATGCCTTTTTAAAACGTAGGTGGCTATCCATACCAATTATTTTAGGTTGTACTGGTTTAATTGTACTTTTTTGGAACTTGCTACAGAAAGAAACTGCACCTTATGATGACAGAAGTTCTATAAGCATGAGCGTTTCTACACCAGAGGGTTCTTCTTTTATGTATACCGATAAATTTGTTTCCAAAATAAGCCAAATGATAATGGATTCAGTTCCAGAGAAAAAGGTAAATATTACTATTACTTCTCCAGGTTTTGGAGGAACAGGCGCTACCAACTCTGCTTATGTAAGGTTGGGCTTAGTTGATCCATCGGAGCGCGAGAAAAGCCAGAAAGAAATTGCCGAAAAGCTTACCAAGATTACTAAAAAATATGCTGAAGGAAAAGTTAGCGTTAATCAACAACCTACAATTTCGGTAGGCAGAAGGGGGGGCTTACCTATTAGCTACATTATTCAAGCGCAAAATTTTGAGAAATTGAGAGCAAAAGTGCCTGTTTTTATGGATGAGGTTTCCAAACATCCAACCTTTTCTACCTCGGATGTTAACCTTAAGTTTAATAAGCCCGAAATTAATTTAACGATAGATAGAGCAAAATCCAAAAACTTAGGCGTTTCGATTGTAGATATTGCGCAAACGCTACAGTTAGGCTTAAGTGGGCAACGTTTCTCTTATTTCTTTATGAATGGAAAACAATATCAGGTAATTGGGCAGTTTGATGTAAGTGATCGTAAAGACCCACTAGATTTAAGTTCGGTTTATGTACGTAATAACAAAGGACAACTTATCCAATTAGATAATTTAGTAACCGCTAAAGAACAAAGCAGTCCACCACAATTATACCGCAACAACCGTTCTATCGCTGCAACTGTTTCGGCAGGCTTAGCGCCAGGAAAAAGTATAGGTGATGGTATTAAGGCGATGGATGACATCGCAGCTAAAGTATTAGATGATACATTTACGACCGATTTAAGCGGCGAGTCTCGAGATTTTCAAGAAAGCTCTTCCAATACCATGTTTGCTTTTGGACTGGCGCTCTTATTGGTTTACTTAATTCTGTCGGCTCAATTCGAGAGTTTCAAAGACCCAATAATTATTATTTTAACTGTACCTATGGCAGTTGCCGGAGCATTTTTGTCGCTTTGGCTATGTGGCCAAAGTTGGAATATTTTTAGTCAGATAGGCACCATTATGCTGATCGGTTTGGTAACCAAAAACGGTATTTTGATTGTAGAGTTTGCCAATCAATTAAAGGAGCAAGGCAAACCCGTACAAGAGGCAATTAGAGAAGCTGCAGTATCGAGGCTGAGGCCCATTTTAATGACAAGTATGGCCATTGCTTTTGGCGCATTACCCATAGCGATGGCACTAGGTGCCGCTGCAAAAAGTAGAATGAGCATGGGAACGGTAATTGTAGGCGGAACATTATTCTCCCTAGTTTTAACTCTTTTCGTAATTCCTGCCGTTTATTCTTACTGGAGTAAAGAACATAAAGAGAATAAAGAGTTAACTGATTCGATAAATGCAGCAATGATTGAGGAGGAAAAATGATTACACCGATTAAGATGAGTAGTAAAAATTTTTATATTATAGTGGCGTTTTTGTGTTTCAATACTAATTTGTATGCACAAGAACAGTTAACACTTCAAAATGCCATAACCATTGCTTTAAAAAATAACTACGACATTAAACTAGTAAGCAATAATTTGGCGATTTCCCAAAATAATGTAACCCTTGGTAATGCAGGTATTTTACCAAATGTTATGGGTACTTTTAATACAGGTGGCAGCCTACAAAACACTATTCAAACACAGGCATCTGGCACACAAAGGGTAACCGATGGCGCCAGAAGCACTAATATGGGTTATGGCGTAGGGTTAAACTGGACCATTTTTGATGGCTTTAAAATGTTTGCTACTTACGATAAATTAAGAGCCCTTGAAAAACAAGGTGAGGTAAATGCAAAGGGTGTAATTTTAAATACTATTTCTCAAGTAGTTAATACGTACTACGACTTAGTTAAGCAGAAACAACTAATAATTGCGGCAGATAGTGCCATTGATGTTTCTGCTTTACGTTTAAAAATAGCCAACAATAAATTACAATTGGGAAAAGGATCAAAGCTAGATGTTTTAGCGGCTCAGGTTGATTACAATGCCGATACTTCAAATTATTTGCAACAACAAAATTTAAGTGTTACTTACATGGTTCGATTGAATCAATTAATGGTGAGCCCACTCGATATGAGGTATAGCGTAGCCAATGAAATTACCATCGATCAAAACATGAATTATGTTACCTTAGCAAATCAAGTTGAGCAGTTAAACCCCAGCTTGCAAGTTGCTTTTATCAATAAAAAGATAGCAGAACTGGCACTAAAAGAGGTAAAAGCAAATAGATATCCTTTAATTGGGTTAAACAGCGGATATGAATTTAACAGAAGTAACAACCCAACCGGATTTAATACGGAATTTAGAGCAAATGGTTTAACCTATGGTTTAACTGCCAGCATTTCAATTTTTAATGGTTTCTTACAACGACAAAATGAACGAAATGCAAAAATTGCAATCAACTCTACTGAATTGGCTTTCGATAAAACTAAACAAGAGTTACTATCACAACTTTTTACCGCCTATCAAAACTATACCACCTATTTAGAACTGGTAAAGTTAGAAAGAAAAAATACCGACCTCGCAAAACAGAATTTATCGATCACATTAGACAAATATAAGTTGGGAAGCATCCCTCCTTTAGAATTAAGAGAAGCACAGCGAAATGCCATTGCAGCAAATTTGCGTTATGTAGAAATACAATATCAGGCTAAACTGGCAGAGGTTATATTAAAAGAGATTAGCGGAACATTAAATATTCAATAAGATTTTGTTATTTTTAGTGCATGATTATAGTTGCAGATAGCGGGTCATCGAAAACAGATTGGATGGTGTATAGTCCAGCCGAGACTCAATCTTTTAGCACTCAAGGCATTAATCCGTATTTTTTAAATGCCCATGATATTTTAAAAATACTATCCAAAAATAAAGGATTGGGCATTATTGCTGATGTAGTAAAAGAAGTTTATTTTTTTGGGTCTGGATGTTCCTCTCCTGATAAGCATGAAATTGTATCTAATGGATTGTCTTCATTTTTTACCAAAGCTTTTGTGAGTGTTGATCATGATCTAATTGGCTCTGCGTATGCTACCTGTGGTAAAGAAGAGGGATTAACTTGCATTTTAGGAACAGGGTCGAATATTTCTTACTTTGATGGAAATACCGTACACAGTGGCAATCATGGTTTGGGGTATGTTTTAGGTGACGAGGGCTCTGGGACTTTCTTTGGACGAAAAGTGTTGGTATCCTATTTATATGGAACGATGCCTAATGAATTAGTGGAAATTTTTGCAAAAACATTCGAGGTTACAAAAGAAATTGTAATTGATAATATTTATCAAAAATCGTTCCCAAATTCTTATCTAGCGAGTTTTAGTCGCTTCATGATCGGGAATAAAAGTCATCCTTTTATTCAGCAAATGCTTAAAGATGGCTTTCAAGAATTTGTAGATACCAACATTAAAGATTACAAGATGTACAAAACTATCCCTTGTAATTTTGTAGGCTCTGTTGCCTTTTATTATCAGGATGAATTAAGAGAAATTTGTGCTAAAAACCACATTAAAGTAGGAAAAATATTACAAAAGCCGATTGAAGGGATTTTTGAGTATATATTGAAAAGGGAAGGAATATTAGGGAGTATTTAGTAGTTAGTATTTAGTACGCTGATTGGATTCATATTGCGTGATGCTTAAGGCTACCAGTCCAAATACTAACTACCAAATACTAACTACTAAAAAGCTGCTTTATAATTAATATTAATATCATACCTGGTTACTTCGCCCTCTTTTACTTCGAATGGAGTAATATTTCCTTTGCCATCAAAAAGATTAGCGAAAAATTTGCCATCCTCCTCTAGAGTAAAAATGGAGTATTTACCAGGCGGTAGCTTACATTGAAAATAACCCTCCTTATTTGTTTTTAATTGGGACACTAAGTCATTATTTATTTTTGAAAACAAAGGCGATTCACCTTCGGTTTGACTTAATTTAGTGTGGGTGTAAATGTAAATTGTTCTGAGTGCAGGTACACCCCCATTTCGTTGAGGCCGGTCTGGAGAAGGCATAAAGTTTCCCTGCATCCAAAGTACCCTTCCAAATACACCTTGTTTAATTGAATTTTTCCCATCTTTTACAATCGAGCAAAAGCTCAATGAACAAGAAAACATCGCAAATAAAAATATTCTCGTATATTTCATCAATTTATGTATTAATCTCTCGCCAATGACAAAAAGCTACTACCAAAAAAAACGTGTCTATTTAATTATAACGCTACTTTTTATAGGTTGGTTTAATTCTCATGCCCAAATTGCAAATAAAGAAACTAATGTAGCTTTTTTGC
>JACMOW010000292.1 GCA_014377775.1 Pedobacter sp.
CCTCCCAATTGAATACGGTACATACCTAGATTCCCATTCATCACTCCGGGTTTATCTATATCTTCTGTAAAAACCTGAGGCATGGTAATAAAAGGACCACCATCCATTGGCCAATTTACAATTTGAGGCAAACTGCTAATGGTAGTTTTGCTAAAAGTTTGCTTAAAAAGCGATTGTTTTAAAGGAAGTGCAGATAAAGCAGTTAAAGCGGAGCCAACATATGAAAATGGATTTTTTAGCGCCTTCATGGGATCCGATCGAAGTTCGACGAGTTGCTTAATTTTAGGCAAACTATCACGAAACATAAACTTAGAACGTTCTAAAGTACCAAAAAGATTAGAAACCGCTTTAAATTTACTGCCTTTTACATTTTCGAAAAGTAAAGCAGGGCCTTGATTTTCATAAACGCGTAAGTGGATAGCCGCCATTTCTAAATAAGGATCAACTTCCTCTTTGATGCGAATTAAATGCCCATTTTTTTCTAAATCTTGAACGCATTCTGCCAAACTTTTGTAGCCCATGCTCAAATATAAAAAGATAATTAGCTAATTTATAAATTAGCCAATTCGCCAACTATTTCTTACCTGCAAATGACCTAAGCATCCATGTAGTTTTTTCTTTAAACTGCATAAATTTATTCACCATATCATTCGTGCCATCGTCTCCTGCCTCTTCAGATGCTTTCATCAATTCTCTTTCCAATTCAATTAATTTAGCCATATCGTCTAAAACCTCATCAACCATTGTCATATCGCTCATGCCAATGGTATCAATTTCTTTAATTGCAGATTCTTTAATGTAATCAAGAAAACGACTGTGTGGTGGTTTACCAAGCGTTAATACGCGTTCTGCTATTTCATCAATGGTTAACTGTGCATTTGTATATAACTCTTCAAATTTGATATGAAGAGTGAAAAAATTCTGACCTTTAATGTTCCAATGGCACCCTCTTAACTTTTGATAATGAATATGATAGTTGGCTAGATATTCATTCAACATGTCTACTACAGGTTTAACTGCCTTTTCGTTCAAACTTATTTCTTTTGCGTTCATGGTGTATTTTTTGCTTTATTGATTTTACAATTAAAACAAAAATACAATAAAATGGTTTTCAAAATCATTCAACAACAACAATAGATGTATTATATTATCGTTTAACATAGCATACGAGCATAAAATATATTATTCGTATCATTGTACTTCCAAATATTTGAAATTATTTAATGTATAAACTATATATCTTATTGCTGGCCACACTGTTTACAAACGCTTCTGTTTCTTTAGCCAGCAACACAGTCGATTCTATTGGTGTTGAAAACAACAAAGGCAAAAAAGTAATTATCTATAAAGTTGAAGCTAAAGAAACTTATTACTCAATAGCTAAAAAATATAATGTTCCATACAAAGAGGTGATGGAATTTAACGATAGTCAGCTACTGCAAATTGGTTCAACTTTAAAAATCCCTACCATATTACCCTTTACTAATCCCACTACCTCCACTCCGTCTAACGCAGGTGCGCTTTCAGGTACCTTTATAGAATACACCATTAAGGCAAAAGACAATTTGAATATGCTTGCCAGTAAATATGGTACAACTGTTGAAGAAATTAAAAGGGTGAACCAACTAAACTCCATCAATTTACGAATTGGTCAGGTTTTAAAAATACCTGTTACAAATGGTGAGATTGAAAGTGTAACTCAACAGGCGGTTGTAAACACAGTTAAAAGTGAGAATAGTTTTGAACATATAGTTGCCACAAGTGAAACCATTTATTCGATTGCTAAAAAATACAACTTAACTACCTACCAATTAAAAGCGGCAAATAATTTAACCGAAAACGAATTAACGGTTGGACAAAAATTAACCATTAAAGGAGCCAATAAAATCGCAATAAATACGCCCGCTGAAGAAGAAAGTGAAAGCGTTGAAACCATGAAAGATCCAAAATTAAAACAGCCTGCAAGCAAATTTGGGTTGGTACGTTTTGATGAAAAAGGAGTAGCGGTTTGGATAGCTGATCAGGATTTAGATCCTACAAAAATGTTTGTTTTACACCGTACTGCTCCAGTTGGAACAATTATCAGGGTAACTAACCCAATCACCAATCGTTCGGCATTTGCAAAAGTTGTTGGTAAATTTACAGAGAATGAAACCACAAAAGATGTTATCATTGTAATGACGAAAGCAGTGGCTGATTCTATTGGTGCGTTAGACAAGCGATTTTTTTGTAATTTAAATTACGGTGCAGTTGAGAATGAACAACATTAAACCTTTAATTATCGGTATAGCAGGCGGGAGTGGCTCTGGCAAAACATTTTTTCTAAATAGCTTTTTACATCATTTTAAAAATGATGAAGTTACTTTACTATCCCAAGATGATTATTATATCCCTGCTGGAGAAATGACGCAGGAAGAAAATAAGCTTTATAACTTTGACCTCCCCTCTACGATTGATGACGAACAGTTTCTGATTGACATAAAAAAATTAATTAAAGGTGAGGTAGTTTACAAGAAAGAATATAATTTTAACAACCCACTTGCGGTAGTAAAAATTTTAGAAATTAATCCTGCACCAATTATCATTGTAGAAGGCCTATTCATCTTACATTTTCGGGAAATAGCAGAGTCATTAGACCTTCGTATCTTTATTGAAGCGGATGAACAAATTGCGCTATTACGTAGAATTAAGCGCGACGGAATGGATCGAGGTTACCCCGAAGAAGATGTACTTTACAAGTGGGAAAATCACGTTCAGCCCGCCTACAAAGAGTTCTTATTGCCCTACCGCGATGCTTGCGAAAAGATAGTGATTAATAATTTAGATATTCCTGACGATATTATTCGTATCACTGCAGAAATTACTGATGAGTTAAAAGAAAATTTCAGAACTGGTTAATCAATGGCCATTTCTGGCACATCATCAGTAGCATATAACCTACCCAATGTTGCATTGCGTATAAAATCTACACTTACACCAGGTGCGCGCTCGATCAGTTTAAATCCTCCTTCTGGCAGGATATCTAACACAGCAAGCTCAGTAACTATCTTTTTAATACATTTAATACCTGTTAATGGCAAGGTACAATTCGGTAAAAGCTTGCTCTCTCCTGCCTTATTTATATGTTGCATAGCGACAATAATATTTTTAGCAGAGGCAACCAAATCCATTGCCCCTCCCATTCCCTTCACCATTTTGCCTGGAATTTTCCAATTGGCAATATCACCATTTTCAGATACTTCCATTGCACCTAGAATGGTTAAATCAATTTTTTGAGCCCTAATCATGCCAAAACTCATTGCCGAGTCAAATATTGATGAACCAGGTAAGGTTGTTATAGTCTGTTTACCTGCATTAATCAAATCAGGATCTTCTTCTCCATCAAATGGAAATGGTCCCATGCCTAGCAATCCATTTTCTGATTGTAAAACTACGTTTATACCATTTGGTATGTAATTAGCAACTAAGGTTGGAATACCGATACCTAAGTTAACATAGTAACCGTCTTTTATTTCTTTTGCGATGCGTTTCGCTATACCGTTCTTATCTAACATTTATTTTCGCTTTGTGATGATTACACCGATCTAATTAGGCCTTTAATTCTTGCTGCGCACCGTTCGCTGCTCAATTCTTTTCTCATATTCTTTACCTTGAAAAATTCGATGCACATAAACACCTGGCGTATGAATTTGATCAGGATCTAGTTCTCCAGCCTCTACCAATTGTTCAACTTCGGCTATGGTAATTTTTCCAGCCATAGCCATCACGGGATTAAAATTTCTACTGGTAGAACGGAATATTAAGTTGCCGGCTGTATCGCCCTTCCATGCTTTTACCAAAGCAAAATCGGCATCGAATGCATATTCCATTAAATAGTCTTTACCCTTAAAATTTCTAATTTCCTTACCTTCCGCAACTTCAGTTCCTACCCCGGCAGGCGTAAATATAGCCGGCATTCCATAACCTGCCGCCAAACATCTAGTCGCTAAGGTTCCTTGTGGGATTAGTTCAACCTCCAATTCTCCACTTAACAATTGACGCTCAAATTCTGCATTTTCGCCAACATAAGATGAGATCATCTTTTTTACTTGCCGAGTTTGAAGCATTAAGCCAATTCCAAAATCATCTACTCCCGCATTATTTGCGATACATGTTAATTCTTTAACTCCTTTTTTAACCAATGCGGCGATACAATTTTCTGGAATACCGCAGAGTCCAAATCCACCCAACATTAAGGTATTTCCATCTTCAATATCTTTAATGGCTTCATCAGCACCCGCTACCACTTTATTAATCATAACTCGCTATTTTCGGGCTAAATTAGAAAGATATTACGCGGCATCCAAATCAAATTTTATAAAATTTGGATGTATAAAATACACTAAGCTACTTACTAACCTCTACAATCTTATCGTTATTTCCATTACTGGTGCAGATGTATATTTTACCTACGGGCGATTGACAAATCCCTCGCAATCTTCCATACGTATTCACATAGAAATCTTTAGTTGACGTAATTTTTGTCTGCGAGTCATCCAGCTTAAGCTGCATTAATTTAGATCCTTTTAAGAGTGCTAGCAGCAATGAATTTTTAAGCTGGGGAATGTAATCAGAATTGTAATAAGACAAACCGCTTGGCGCAATAGTTGGAGTCCAATTAATTAAGGGCTCTGCAACATTATTTAGGGTGCAAAATGAAGTCTCTGAACTCTCATTACAAAACCCTTTGATGTTTGGCCAGCCATAGTTCCTACCTTTTTCTATACGATTAATCTCATCGTCGGTATCAGGGCCATGCTCCGATGAGAACAGTTTTGATCCAACCATAACTAAGCCCTGTGGATTTCGATGTCCGTAAGACCAAACAGGGTTATTTGGAAAAGGATTATCAGATGGAATAGTGCCATCTAAATTTAATCGCAATATTTTACCCGAAAGTGAATTTATATCTTGTGGAGTAGAGGTAATTGAGGCGTCACCGGTGGTGATAAATAACTTATTTTCGTTAATTAATAACCTACAACCATTATGAATAGAAGCTGCAGGAATTTGGTCGAGCAATGTCTCCGGACTTCCCAATGAACCATTGGTAAAGGTATATCTTACAATTTTACCTTTATAATTAGTACCATAATTGTAGGCAACGTATACATATGGATTTGTCGTAAAATCGGGATGAAGGATCATACCCAACAAACCTCCTTCTCCATTGCTACGCACTTCATTAATGGTTAATAAAGGGATAATTTGACTAGTTTCTGGATTTAAACGACTTATTTTACCGCTTTTTTCTGTAAACCAGATGAAGTTATCAGGACCGTAAAGAATTTCCCATGGGTTAATTAATCCCGAAACAACAACTCTCGATTTTAATTCTACATCGGGTAGAACTGGTGTTTCAACAACCTTGTTATCTCTTTTGCACGTTGAGAAATACAGTACTAAGAACAAGCACGTCAAAACTACTTTCATCTTGATATATTTTATGGTAAGACTTTAAAAATAACAACTTTAGCTGCATTTTAGTTTTAATTTAAATATACGTACGTTATTCCGTCACCCCCTCTATCTGCATGTTCATCCTCAACTCGCGTAACTTCTTTGTATTTTTTCAGATATTCTCTAATCAGCTTTCTTAAAATTCCATCTCCCTTACCATGTATCAATTTTATAGATGGGAAACCAAGCATAATTGCCTTGTCTAAATAATTTTCTACTTCTTGTATGGCATTTTCACCGCGCATCCCTCTTAAATCAAGTTCCGGTCTGAAAGTGCTAATGGCTTCAGAAATTCGACCCGAAAAAGAGTTGCTTTGGATGGTTTTCTTTGCCTGTTTATTGCTTACTTTTTGTACTCGATTTCTTTTCACCACCGAACGTAAATCGCCAAGTGCTAACACTAAATTATCTCTGTTAATTTCTAACACTTGTCCGCTAGTTTCCGTATTAACCAATTGTACCCAATCTCCCACTTCAATTACCGACTGATCAATTTTAACTACAGGTTTACGTTCTTCTTTTACTTCGTTTTTGGTGATGCTTTTTTGAAGGTTCTGACGAAGTTCTTTGGTAACTACCTTATCTGCTTGCTTTTCTTTAATTTCGGCGATTGTATTTTCCACTAACTTATTGGCCTCGCGAACAATATTCTGTGCTTCAAGCTTCGCCTCCCTAATCAGTATCTTTTTATTTTCTTCGAGGTACAGTTTTAGTTTCTCATTTTCGGCTACTAAATTCTTAACCTTATTTTGCTGATTGGCTAATGTTACTTTAGTTTCGTGGATTTGCCTTTTTTCACGCTCCAAGTTAACCAATAAACTATCTACACTATTTTGATTGTCGCCTGTTTTTAATCTTGCTAAGGCTAATACTTCTGGCTGTAGGCCAATGTTTTGTGCAATTTCAAAGGCATATGAACTTCCTGGTTTACCCAAATCAAGAATATATAGAGGCTTCATCTTGCTGTTATCAAATAGCATAGATGCATTTTCCAATCCACTGGTATTGCCTGCAAAAAGTTTCAAATTAGAATAATGAGTAGTCATTACCCCTCTAACTTTTTTATTGTTCAGTACCTCAAGCACCGCTTCGGCCATTGGCCCTCCAAATTGTGGATCTGTTCCCGTTCCAAATTCATCAATCAACACCAATGTTTTTGGCGTAGCATGGGCTACGAAATAACGCATTTTCGTTAAATGGGCACTATAAGTACTTAAATCCGATTCAATTGATTGATCATCGCCAATGTCTGCGAAAATTTGTTCAAAAATACCCATTTCACTGCTTTCATCCACAGGCACCAATAGGCCCGCTTGTAGCATCATCTGTAATAGGCCAACCGTTTTCATACATACTGATTTCCCCCCTGCATTTGGTCCCGAAACCAATACAATTCGCACATGATCATTGATATGAACATTCAACGGCACTACTGTTTTCTTCTCTAAAGCAAAAGAAAGTAACAATAACGGATGCTGGGCATTGATCAGTTTGGTTTTTGCTTCCTTGATCAAAATGGGCAGGGTGGCATCAATATCTATCGCAAAAAGCGCTTTTGCCCTAACAAAATCCAATTTGGTTAAAAAACCATGATATGAAAGTAAAAGGGATGTGTAAGGACGTAATGCGGTGGTTAAACCGACTAAAATTTTGATAATTTCTCTTCGTCGATCGAATTCAAGATCTCTAAGCTTATTATTCAACGTAAAAACTTCTTCGGGCTCTAAATAAACCGTTTGTCCACTTGCCGACTCATCGTGAATAAAGCCTTTTAATTTTCGTTTATTTTCTGCTAAAACCGGAATACACATTCTTCCATCACGAATGGTTAGGCTTCCATCGGCTACCCAATTTTTACCTACAGCCATTTTATAAATAGCATCCATCTTTTTACGTACTTCTTGTTCGCCCTTAGCTATGGATGATGTAATTTCCTGAAGATGAGACGATGCGTTCGGTTTCATTTTTCCCTTAGCATCGATAACCATTTCTATTCTTTTTAAGATATCCTTTTCAATCTGTAGATGTTCAAAAAGTGCTTCTAAACTTGGATAAACATCTTTTCTTTCGTCGAAAAACCGAATAACAGAAAAAACGGTCTGCAAGGAAGCATAAATTTGGAATAATTCATCTTCCATTAAGTACGTTCCTTCTACTCTAATTTTTTCGGCTAAGGTTTTAATATCAAAAAAAGTACTGATTTGTAAGGGCTCCTGATTTACGAGAATGCTTTTAAACTCATGGGTTTGACGCAAAAATTTGTTAATCTGGTCATATTTTATCATCACTTGCATTTTATCAACCAATGCTTTACCCATCGTACTTAAGCAATGCTGATGTACGAGCTGTTTAACTTCATTAAAGCCTAAGCGCTCTTGGCAATTTTCTGGATACAACATATAGCTACTGAACGGCAGGTGATGTTAAAATGAAAGGGGTTGTTCCAAAGTTAAATTTAGGGCGACCAGAAGAAGGATAAGTTACAACTAAAACCTTTGCATATTTGGCCAGTTCCTTTCTTTGTATTGCTAAAGCTTCATCATTAACTCGTTTATCATTTCTTTTTCTTTCTTCCTCAAATTGCTTTATTAAATTTTCGTACATTTTATTTAATAGATCTGGATGTTCAAAATAGTAATTTAAGCTTTTTGTATACGTTGACGAGTCGATATCAAATTTTTTATAAACACCTTTATAGTAGCTTGATGCAACTATTTTAGCAGTATCTGGCTTTTGCAATGTGCCAATATAACCATCTACAGTATGAATATGATATAAAACTTTCTCCATCTTATCGGGCTGAATAAATTCGTTCGGTATGCCTGGTTTACAGGCATAAAAAGTAATACAAATGACGATGATTGGAAAAATTTTCTTCATTGTTATTAAAACCTTTCTAATTTCTTAGCCAAATTAAGCTAAGGTTGTTATTTTTACCAAAAATACTGATAAATGAGCATAGCAGATAACTTATTAAAATATAAAAGTGAATTAGATGAAGTTAAAGTGAAACTGGTGGCAGTTTCAAAAAATCATCCAGTCGATGCCGTAATAGCAGCCTATACGGTTGGGCAACGTATATTTGGCGAAAACTTGGTACAAGAAATGGTAGAGAAAGCTGCTCAATTGCCCAAAGATATCGAGTGGCACTTAATTGGGCATCTACAAACTAATAAAGTAAAGTACATTGCTCCATTTATCCAACTTATCGAATCGGTAGATAGCTTAAAATTATTGAAAGAAATAAATAAGCAGGCGGTTAAAAACAACCGAATTATCGATTGTCTATTACAGATTTATATTGCCGATGAAGACACAAAATTTGGCTTGGGTTACGATGAAGTAATAGAAATTTTGAGAACTGAAGAATTTGCAGCGTGTAAAAATGTACGAATTTTGGGTTTAATGGGAATTGCCACCAACGCAGCTTCTGAAAAACAAACGCAAGTTGAATTTAATGAGCTTAAGGTATTATTTGACGGCATAAAATTAAGCTTTTTCAGGAAAGATGATTATTTTAAAGAAATCTCAATGGGGATGTCGTCTGATTATCAATTGGCAATAGCCGAAGGCAGCACCATGGTAAGAATTGGAAGTAGTATATTTGGGAAAAGAGTAATCAAGCATTGGAAGGAAGCCGAAAGCTGAAAACGTAAATCTTTCTATCTCTAAAGCAAATCACAAACTAATTAACAATAAGTTCACAAATAGAAACAATAAGCATCATGAACGTTCCAAGCCCAACGCCTCACGCTACAAACATCACCATAAGAACTGCAATTAAAAATGATTGCGAACGTATTCTAGAATTAATTAACGAATTAGCTGTTTACGAAAGGGCTCCTGAGGAAGTAACTGTAACTTTAAATGAATTTATTGATGCGGGTTTTGGAGAAAAACCAGTCTGGAAAGCTTTTGTAGCGACCGAATTTTCTTCTTTAGAAGAAAAAGAACTTATTATTGGTTTCGCCTTATTTTATACGCGATACTCAACATGGAAAGGTTGCCGTTTATATTTAGAAGACTTTTTAGTAACAGAGGCTTACCGAGGAAAAGGTGCAGGAAAATTACTTTTCGAACAAGTGATTAAAGAAGCTAAAGAAAATAACTATAACGGAATGACTTGGCAAGTTTTAGATTGGAACGAGCCTGCTATTCATTTTTATAACAAATATAAAGCACATATTGAAGAAGGCTGGCTCAATGCTTCCTTTTCTAAAGCGCAAACCCATCAATTGATATGAGGAATTTAATTGCTTACATTTTTTTGCTATTCACCATTTCTGCTTGCAACAGTGGGAAGGGTACAACAAAAGAAACCAATAAAAAAATAGCTTTAACAGACACTTTAGCTTATGCCTACGATTCGGTTAAAGTATACAGTAAAAATATACCTAAGGCTAATCTAAATTTAATAGACACAGCGAAAGCAAGTATTTCTTTTCCAGTATTTAAAAACACTACTTTAAATCAGTTAATTAAAAGAAAAGTTTTTGATTTCTTCGCTGAAGAAGAACAAGTTACTTCTTATCAAGATATTGCAGATAGTTTTATTAAAGGATACGACGGCTTTATAAGCGAAAATCCGGAAACACCACAGTCGTGGTTTTTGATTATTAAAATTAGTGTGTTGCACCAAACTTCAAACTATCTTGCTCTTAAGTATATTCATTCAGATTATGCTGGAGGGGCGCATGGAAACACCAATATTTCTTTTCTTAATTATAATACAAAAACGAATACTATGCTAACGCTGGATTCGCTGATTCAAAAAGGCAAGATGGAGGCTTTAGTGAACACTGCTGAAGTTATTTTTAGAAAAAATGAAAAAATAAGTCCTATCGAACCATTAGAAGGGAAATATTTTTTCGATAGAGGTAAATTTGCATTGGCTCAAAGCTTTCATGTAAGCGATAAGGGATTGGTTTTCTTATACAATCCTTACGAAATTAAAGCTTATGCAGAAGGATATACCGAGTTAACTGTTCCTTTTTCGGCATTAATAGAAATTGCCAAACCCAATACCATTCTTACTACTACTTCTTTATAAAATGCAGGTATTTAAATTCGGAGGGGCCTCTGTAAAAGATGCAGATGGCGTTAAAAATTTAGCTAAAATTGTTCAAAGCTACGGAACCAATCAGATTTTGATTGTAATATCAGCAATGGGCAAAATAACCAATAAATTAGAAGCGCTAACCAAAGCTTATGTTAGTGGTGATGAAAAATGTAATGAATTATTTGAAGAAGTAAAAGCTTATCACTTCTCGATTATAAATAGCTTATTTGAAGATCACAAAAATCCAATTTTTAACGATGTATCCAATACATTTGTAGAAATTGAGTGGTTATTGGAAGAAAAAGCCAGTGATCCTGCCGATTATCTATATGACCAGATTGTTTCTATCGGGGAAATGGTTTCAACTAAAATTGTTGCGGCGTACTTAAATCAGATTGGCATTTTTACCATTTGGGCCGATGCTCGAAACTATATCCATACCGACAATAACTACAAAGATGCCAATGTAAATTGGGAGAAAACTGAACTAGAAATTCAGAAACATCTAACTACCTTTTTAGATAAGGGAATTGTAGTTACGCAAGGTTTTATTGGTGGAACTAGCGAAAATTTTACCAGTACCTTGGGCAGAGAGGGCTCTGATTATTCTGCAGCTATCTTTAGCTCGTGCTTAAATTCCGAATCTTTAACCATTTGGAAGGATGTTCCTGGGGTTTTAAATGCAGATCCGAAATGGTTTGACGAAACCGAAAAAATAGATCAATTATCTTATCATGATGCGATCGAATTAACGTATTATGGTGCAACAGTTATTCATCCCAAAACGATAAAGCCGCTTCAAAATAAAGAAATCCCACTTTATGTGCGTTCTTTTTTGGCGCCAGAATCGGAAGGTACAAAGATAAGCAACGTGAAAATTCCACTACCAATCCCTTCTTTCATCTTTAAGGTTAACCAAGTGTTAATTTCTATTTTCCCAAAAGATTTTTCATTTATTATCGAAGAGAGTTTGAGTACTATATTTAACTTATTCCATAAGCATAAAGTGAAGGTGAACACTATGCTTAACTCTGCAATCAGTTTTTCGGTAAGCGTAAATGATTCGGAAAAAATTGACCTTTTAATTAAAGATTTATCAGAAACTTTTAAAGTAAAATATAACAAAGGTCTAGAATTGGTTACAATTCGTTATTATAACCAAAACACTATTGATCGCGTTATAGTGAACAAAGATGTGCTACTCGAAGTAAAAAGTAGGCATACGTGTCAGATCGTGATGAAGGAGAAGAAAGATTAAAGTGAGTAAGGATAAAAGAGCAAACACTGAAGACCAAGCCTGAAAGAGCAAAACTAATGAACCAAAAAATTCTTTCTCCAGAAGTACAGCAATACATCCTTAAGCACATTAAAGATGATGTAAACCAAATTGCGTTAGCTAAGCCCGTATTTGAAGGAGTTAGATCAACAGCTTTAGCCAGTCAAATTGCTGCAAAAAAGAAATCACTCCATAAATTACCAACTTGGTATCATCAAAATTATATTTACTACCCCCCCCTATTATCGATTGAGCAATGCTCGTCTGAATTAACTGCAGCTTACAAAGCAAATTTAATTATCGGGAATACATTAATTGATTTAACTGCTGGTTTCGGTGTAGATAGCTTTTTCTTCTCTAAAAAAGCACAAAAAGTAACAAGCTGCGAAATTGATACTGAGTTATCTGCTATTTCTGCGCATAATGTTAAGATTTTAGGCGCTAATAATATCAAATGCTTAGCTGCTGATGGGATTAAAATTATAAAGGAAAAAGGCTTAAATTTTGATACTATATACATTGATCCTGCCCGAAGAAGTGGGAGTACCAAGGTATTTAAACTTAAGGAATGTACACCCGATGTAACTTCGCATTTAAACCTATTTCTCGAAAAATCGCAGCGCATTATCATCAAAACTGCACCATTATTAGACATTAGTGCTGGAATTGCTGAATTACAAAACGTGAGTGAAATCCACATTGTAAGTGTAAAAAATGAGTGCAAAGAGTTGATATGGATTATCGATAGAAATTATACATCTGAAACAAAAATTATTTGCATCACAATAAACGAGATCACAAAGACTTTTTCTTTTGGGTTAAGCGCTTTACAAACGAGGATTAACATTGCTACTGTTGCACCTGCAGGATATTTATATGAACCTGATGTTGCGCTTTTAAAAAGTGGTGCATTTAATTTAATCGCCGATCAATTTGAACTTCAAAAGCTACACCAACACAGTCATCTCTACTTTAGTGATGTGATAAAATCGGATTTTTTAGGACGGATTTTTGAAATAGAAACTTTATTAACCCTAAATGAGTTAAAAAAGGAGAAAAATTTAATCGGAAACGTAATTGTTAGAAATTTTCCAGAAAAAGCAGAACATCTAGTAAAAAAATATAAGATCACTCCAAGTCATGATGATTTTATTATTTTCACACAGAGTAGTAATGGTTATTTGGTGATTAAGGCTAGAATTATTCAATATTATTAAGAAGTTCTCTTTTCATAACGCCAAACTTTAACATTCTTTAACGTCTTTTAACAACTCACCCTCTCCCATTAACTTATTTTTGATTAGACCCTAAACTAATCAGATGAAGAATTTTGACCTTATTAACAAGAGAATTGGCTTTGGCATTTTCGCATTCGCTACCCTTATTTATTGGCTTTGTATGGAGCCTACCGTAAGTTTTTGGGATTGTGGAGAATTTATAGCGGCATCTTTTAAATTAGAAGTAGGCCATCAGCCTGGAGCACCATTTTTTTTAATGATTGGCAACTTATTTTCGCTAATAGCTGGAAATGATACCCACAAAATTGCGTACTGGGTTAATTTTTTATCTGTAATTACTAGTGCTGCTACCATCATGTTTTTGTTTTGGACCATCAATGCGATTGGATTAAAGATTATTAAGAAACCCAAGGAAGAATTGACTTCAATTAATATATGGAGTATTATTTCGGCAGGTACAATTGGAGCTTTGGCTTATACTTTTTCAGACACCTTTTGGTTTTCAGCTGTTGAAGCAGAAGTTTATGCAATATCAACCCTATGCACCGCCATCGTTTTTTGGGCAATCTTAAAGTGGGAAAATAAAATGAATGATAAGTGGTTGGTATTTATTTCTTTTATAGTTGGACTATCCATCAGTATACATTTATTAAGCCTTTTGGCCATTCCAGCTATTGTCCTTATCTATTACTTCAGAAAAACTGTAAAAACTACAACATGGGGAACTGCTAAAGCATTCATAATCGGCTGCTTTTTGTTGGGTCTAGTTCAATTCGGTATCATCCAATATTTTATACTTTTTTCGGCAAAACTCGATTTTTTCTTTGTAAATACTTTGGGCATGGGCTTTGGCTCAGGGGCCTTATTTTTTATAGCTTTAACATCAAGTGCGATCGCCTTTGGTATTATTTATAGCCATAAGAAAAGAAAGTATCAATTAAATTTAGGCTTAATTTGCCTTACTTTTGTACTATTTGGTTATAGTTCTTACTTCATGATTATTATTAGAGCAAATGCTAAGCCTTTTATCAACCTCTCTAATCCAGATACACCACTTTCTTTATTTTCGTATTTAAGTCGTACCCAATATGGTGATAAACCCTTAATCTATGGACAATTTTTTAATTCAAATGCTATAGACGTTGAAGAAAAAGGATTAACCTATAGAAAAGGGCTAAATAAATATGAGGCGAATGGTAAAAATTATGAACGTATTTATGATAAAAACACCTTATTCCCACGAACTTTTAGCGATAAACCCGAGCATGTAAAATTCTATAAAAATTGGATGAACATTTCGGAG
>JACMOW010000293.1 GCA_014377775.1 Pedobacter sp.
AGTTTCATGCCTGTAGCATAATCAATCTTTGCCTTTTTAAAAATATAATGATACTCTACTGGCGTTAATGCCTTAACATGAAGCGCAGGGCGATGTTTTTTAATTGCAGAAAATAGTGAAGCATAAAATTCAACATCATACTGTGGCAAAACGCCACCAACAATATGAACTTCTGTTACGGGTTCGTTGTCGTATTTTTTAACAACAGCCAACATTTCGTCCATTGTTAACGCCCAACCTTCTTCCTTTTGCTTTATTAACCTCGAGTAGGAACAGAATTTACAGTCGTAAACACATAAATTAGTTGGCTCTAAATGAAAATTACGATTAAAGTAAGTGTAATCGCCATGCTTTTTTTCTCTGATATAATTGGCTAGTACACCTAAATAACTAAGTTCAGCATGTTCGTAAAGATAAACACCTTCATCAAAGGTAATACGCTCATTGTGTTTAACTTTTTGAGCAATGCCTAAGAGTGGCTTTGATAAATTGGGATTATTTAAAAGAATGGCTAATGCTTGCACTTGATTTTTCCTTAATATTAAGCAAAAGTACGATAATACAAGTATTGAACATCATTTTGTTGTAATTTTTAAAATCCTTATCCGATGAGCGCGTCGCTTATCGGATAAGGATTATGATGATATAATGCTATTTTACAGCTTTAGTAAAATTCATTACTATAAATGCAGATCCACTACCATATTCAATCGGCGATTTAATTATCATACTATCATTCGTTGCCGAACTAAGCATTAAACGATACCCATCAGTAATGTTCTTAGGTTTTTCTCCTTCGTTAATCCTTTTAAACTGGAAGGTTTCATCTGCTGTACTCACCGACCAAAAAATGTTTTGGGTTTTTGCGGCACAAGATGTACTTGAAAGCAAATCGTAAGTTCCATTACCACTATTGGTTAAATTCCATGTACTGCCAATAAAACATTTATAAGAACTTTCTCCTAAAAATGATTTAACAGCTATTTCAGGAATTCTTTCAAAAGTAATATTTGTTAAAACCCAGTTTCCAGAAACATTTCCTCTTTTTGCAGCTACATTACCAGTAGTTGTTTTCGGAGAACAACTGTCTAAAATTAATATTGTACTAAGGGCCAAAACCGCTATTAAAAATATCTTTTTCATATGTTATATTATTTAGTTTTAATTTTGATGAACTAAATATCCATCTTAATATGTGTACAATTACATAAATCTTGCCAAAATAATTTAATTGTCCGATTTAACGATTAAATTTGTTCCAATAATATATTTAATCTTTTAAAATGAAACCTGAAACCCAAGCCATACATGCCCTTAATAGTTTAAAAGCTGCCACTGGAGACGTGAGCATGCCCATAAGCCTATCTACTACGTTTTTTCGTGGCGAAGATGGTGGTTATCCAGGTGGATTTATGTACAGCAGGGTGAGTAACCCTAATCGAACGGCCTTAGAAAATGTAATTACGGTTTTAGAGGGCGGGGCCGATACTTGTGCATTTTCATCTGGTAATACTGCAGGGATGTCTATTTTTCAGGCTTTAGCACCAGGAAGCCATGTTATTGCACCCGACGATATGTATTGGGGATTTAAAAAACAATTACAAAGTATATTTGAAGCTACTTTAACGTTTGATTTTATTGATTTAACAGAAGTAGGAAATATTGCATCTTTTATTAAGCCAGAAACCAAGATGATTTGGGCCGAAACGCCTTCAAATCCGCTATTGAAAATTACAGACATTGAAGCAATCGCGCAGATTTGCAAATCAAACCACCTAATTTTTGCCTGTGATAGTACTTTTGCCTCTCCCATTTTGCAAA
>JACMOW010000294.1 GCA_014377775.1 Pedobacter sp.
CAACATTAAATTTTTTTTTATTTATTTTTCATTTGCTATTGATAGTTTATCAATCAAAAACTAAATTGGTTTTAATAAAAAACAACAATGAAGAACCCAATAAATTTTATCGTATTTGTGATTATTCTACTGCTAAATAAGCAGGAAGGGTCGCTATAAAATGAATATTTAATACTCAAAATATACCTAAAGCGTCCCGATTAAATCGGGACGCTTTTTTTAAATAGAAACAATGCAATACTACAATTCAAGTACAGTACTTTACCTAAACGGTGAATTTGTGAAAGCAGAAAATGCTAAAACCGATTTATACGGACAATCCTTACATTACGGTTTAGCCGCATTTGAAGGAATTAGGGCCTATAAAACGCATAACGATACACGTATTTTCAAAATAAGAGAGCATTATGAAAGATTACAGCGTTCTTGCGAGTTAGTTCATATTCCATATAATTGGGATAATAATGAATTAATTAAGCAAACGTATAAGCTTTTAGAATTAAATAATTTAAAAGATGCCTATATCCGTCCGATTGTATTTAGCGCACCTAATATGACTTTAATTGCCCCTACAGAAGTATCAATCGCCATCTGTGCTTGGGAATGGGGAGCCTACTTTGGCGATAAGCAACTAAAAGTATGCATCTCCCCTTTTCAACGGCCTAACCCTAAATCAACCTTTATAGAGGCAAAAATAAGTGGTCATTACGTAAACTCCATTTTGGCTACTACCGATGCAAAAAGCAAAGGTTATGACGAAGCCTTATTGCTCGATATGCACCAAAACGTTGCCGAAGGTTCGGGTGCGAATTTATTTATTGAAAAAGACGGGAAACTATACACCCCTTCTTTGGGAAACATATTAGCAGGTATTACCCGAGCAACAGTGATTGAACTTTGTAAAGTATTGGATATTGAGATCATTGAGAAAACCATACAGGTAGACGAATTAAAAAATGCCGATAGCGCCTTCTTTTGTGGCACAGCAGCCGAAATAATTGGCATTCATACCATTGATGATACCGTTTTTAGACAAAGATGGAACGATAGTATTGGTGCGACTATTCAAAGAGCCTATAAGAACTTAGTGCTAGAGAAAGTAAATTATGAAGTAATTATATGATGGAATTAAACAAATACAGTAAAACATTTACACAAGATCCTACCCAACCCGCAGCGCAAGCCATGCTTTATGGAATTGGATTAACAGATGCCGATATGGAAAAAGCGCAAGTGGGCATTGCCAGTATGGGATATGATGGTAACACTTGTAATATGCATTTGAACGATTTAGCACAAGTGGTTAAAAAAGGAGTGTGGGAAAATGATTTAGTTGGACTAATTTTTAATACCATTGGCGTAAGTGATGGGATGAGCAACGGTACGCCAGGCATGCGTTATTCATTGGTGAGCCGTGATATTATTGCAGATTCTATTGAAGCCGTTTGTGGAGGTCAGTATTACGATGGCTTAATCACCATTCCAGGATGTGATAAAAATATGCCTGGCTCAGTAATGGCAATGGGCCGTTTAAATCGTCCATCTATTATGGTGTATGGTGGAACGATTAAGCCTGGCCATTATAAAGGTGAAGATTTAAATATTGTATCGGCATTTGAAGCACTAGGCAAAAAAATTGCTGGACAAATGGATGATATTGATTTCAAAGAAATTATTAAACATGCTTGTCCGGGTGCAGGTGCTTGTGGCGGAATTTATACTGCTAATACAATGGCTGCAGCTATAGAGGCACTAGGCATGAGCTTACCCTTCTCTTCCTCAAACCCTGCTTTAAGTGAAGAGAAACAAGCCGAATGTTTAGCAGCCGGAAAAGCAATCAAAATTTTATTAGAAAAAGACATAAAGCCAAGCGACATCATGACGCGCAAGGCCTTCGAAAACGCCATTGTAACCATTATGGTTTTAGGTGGCTCAACAAATGCAGTTTTGCACCTTATTGCAATGGCAAAAAGTGTGGATGTACCCTTAACACAAGACGACTTCCAAACCATTAGTAACCGTATCCCTGTTTTGGCCGATATGAAACCGAGCGGGAAATACATGATGGAAGATCTTCATAAAATTGGTGGGGTACCAGCGGTGATGAAATATCTTTTAAAGAAAGGTTGGTTGCATGGCGATTGCTTAACAGTTACAGGTAAAACAATTGCCGAAAATTTAGCATCAATTCCTGATTTAGATTTTGATGATCAGAAAATTATTTTCCCATCAGAAAACCCAATTAAAGCCACCGGTCACTTACAAATTTTGTATGGTAACTTAGCCGAAGGGGGTAGTGTAGCTAAAATAAGTGGAAAAGAAGGTGAATTTTTCGAAGGCCCTGCCCGCGTGTTCAATGGCGAATTTGAGCTGATTGCAGGTATTTCAAGTGGCAAAGTAAAACCTGGCGATGTAGTGGTTATTCGAGATGTTGGTCCTAAAGGCGCACCTGGTATGCCCGAAATGCTTAAACCAACATCAGCCATATATGGCGCAGGTTTGGGTGGTAGCGTAGCTCTCATAACCGATGGAAGATTTAGTGGCGGTACGCATGGTTTTGTGGTTGGGCACATTACACCCGAGTATTTCGATGGCGGTTTAATCGCTTTTGTGGAAGATGAAGACCGTATCGAAATTAGTGTAAAAACAAATAGTATTATCCTAAAAGTAGCTGACGAAGTTATCGCCAAGCGTAAAGAAAATTGGCAA
>JACMOW010000295.1 GCA_014377775.1 Pedobacter sp.
AGATTTTGGAGCGATTTTAGATTTAGGAAAAATACAATTCGTTAACTCAGTGAGTATTGGAGCTTTACAAGATACGCAAGCATGGATTATTTTTCCTACAGAAACGGAATTTTATGTTGCTGGAGAGGATTTAAATTTTAAGTTAATTGAAATTGTTAAAGCTCCAGCTGATGCAAAAAATTATAACATACAAATTAAAGAATTAGGAGTAAAAGTAAACGCGGATTGCAGATATATTAAGATTGTTGCAAAAAATTACGGTGAATTACCTGCTTGGCACGAAGGTGTGGGTGGCAAAGCACATACTTTTTTTGATGAGATCTCGGTTAATTAACTATCAAAAACCTATCTTTGCAACAAAGATGAAGCACATACGTAATTTTTGCATAATTGCACATATAGACCACGGCAAAAGCACATTAGCCGATAGGTTATTAGAATATACAGCCACCATATCGAAACGTGAAGCACAAGCACAACTGCTGGACAACATGGATTTAGAACGTGAGCGCGGGATCACAATTAAAAGTCACGCCATTCAAATGAATTTTGAAATTAATGGGCAGGAATACAATTTTAACTTAATTGACACCCCAGGTCACGTTGATTTTTCTTATGAGGTTTCGCGTTCTATTGCAGCTTGTGAAGGTGCCCTACTCATTGTTGATGCGTCGCAAGGGATTCAGGCACAAACAATTTCTAATCTTTACTTAGCCTTAGAGCATGATCTAGAGATTATTCCTATTTTAAATAAAATGGATTTACCAGGAGCAATGCCTGAGGAAGTTAAAGATCAGATTATCGATTTAATTGGATGTAAAAGAGAAGATATTATTCCTGCTTCTGGTAAAACAGGAATGGGTATTCCCGAAATTTTGCAAGCCATTGTAGATCGAGTACCTGCTCCTATTGGCGATCCGGAAGCTCCGTTACAAGCTTTAATTTTTGATAGTGTTTTTAATTCTTTTAGAGGAATTATTGCTTACTATAAAGTAGTTAACGGCGAAATTAAAAAAGGTGATAAAGTGAAATTTATTAATACTGGTAAAGAATATTTAGCAGACGAGGTTGGTATTTTGAAATTGGATATGTCGCCCAGAAATTCGGTTAAAACAGGCGATGTGGGTTATATTATCTCAGGTATTAAAGAAGCTAGAGAAGTAAAAGTTGGTGACACCATTACCACAGTTGTTAGACCATCTTTAACGGGTATACAAGGTTTTGAAGAAGTTAAACCTATGGTATTTGCGGGTATTTATCCAGTTGATACGGATGAGTTTGAGGAATTGAGAGAAGCGATGCATAAACTTCAACTAAATGATGCTTCGATTGTTTTCGAACCAGAAAGTTCGGCAGCATTGGGTTTTGGCTTTAGGTGTGGATTTTTAGGTATGCTACACATGGAGATTATCCAAGAGCGTTTAGAACGTGAATTTGATATGACGGTGATTACTACTGTTCCCAACGTATCTTATATTGCTCACACCACTAAAGGAGATGAATTTATAGTTAACAATCCATCTGATTTACCAGATCCAAGCAAATTGGATTCTGTAGAAGAACCTTTTATTAAAGCCAATATCATTACAAAAGCTGAGTTTGTTGGTCCGGTGATGTCACTTTGTATTCAGAAAAGAGGAACGATTGTTAATCAATCTTATTTAACATCTGATCGAGTAGAATTGATTTTTGAAATCCCAATGGCTGAAATTGTATTTGATTTTTATGACAAATTAAAAACACTTTCTAAAGGCTATGCTTCTTTTGACTACCATCAAATTGGTTACCGTAAGTCTGATTTGGTACGATTAGATCTATTGTTGAACGAGGAACCAGTTGATGCTTTATCGTCTTTGATTCACCGAAGCAATGCATACGATTTTGGGAAAAAAATCTGCGATAAGTTAAGAGAATTAATTCCTCGTCAGCAATTCGAAATTAAAATACAAGCTTCTATAGGCGCCAAAGTAATTGCCCGAGAAACATTGAGTGCTTTACGTAAAGATGTGACCGCTAAATGTTATGGTGGTGATATTTCTCGTAAACGTAAATTGCTTGAAAAACAGAAAAAGGGTAAAAAGCGCATGCGCCAAGTAGGAAATGTAGAAATTCCGCAATCGGCCTTTATGGCGGTTTTAAAATTAGATTAATAATAGACCTGAGACACTAGATAGGAGATTTGAGACGTAGTTGCACCCAATCTCATATCTCAATACTCATATGTCACATCTCAATAAAAAATGAACTTACTCGACGGAAAATTTGCTTCAGAAAAGATAAAAATAGAAATTGCTCAAGAAGCGGCAGCATTTTTAGCTGAAAGTGGACGTAAACCTCACTTAGTTGCCATATTAGTGGGTAATGATGGTGGAAGTGAGACGTATGTTGCTAGTAAAATGAAGAACTGCGAAAAAGTTGGCTTTCGATCTTCGCTAATTCGATATGATAATTCGGTAACTGAGATTGATCTATTAGCTAAAATCAAAGAAATTAATCAAGATTCAAGTGTAGATGGCTTAATTGTTCAACTGCCTTTACCTAAACATATTGATCCAGAAAAAGTAACTGAAACGATCGATTACCGCAAGGATGTAGATGGATTTCATCCAGTAAACTTAGGAAGAATGATGCGCAACTTACCTTGTTTTATACCGGCTACACCCTATGGAATTTTATTAATGTTACAAGCCTATCAAATTGATACAACTGGCAAGCACTGCGTAATAGTTGGTAGAAGTAACATTGTTGGAAGCCCAATGAGTATTTTAATGGCGCGCAATGCAAATCCAGGCAATTGCACAGTAACTTTAACCCACAGTAAAACACATAACTTAAAAGAAATTATTTTACAAGGTGATATTGTCATTGCGGCGATTGGTCGGAAAAAATTTGTGACTGCCGACATGGTAAAACGAGGTGCGATTATTATCGATGTAGGTATTAATAGAGAAACCTCTACAGAAACTAAATCAGGCTTTAAATTATTTGGTGATGTAGATTTTGATAATGTAGCTCCAATATCTTCGTGGATTACCCCTGTACCTGGTGGTGTTGGCTTGATGACCATCGTTGGGTTATTAAAGAATACGCTAGCATCTGCGAAGAAAGAAATTTATATCTAGAGTAAAGTACCAAAGTGCTAAAATGGAATAAATTTTGCAATCTTACTAAAGGAGAAAAAACCATGATTAAGCGATAAAAGGGTCATACTCTCAAATCCTTACTCTTTGTTTATCTTTTATTATTTAAAAAAACGTTGCCATAAGCTTTCTTTAAAACCAACGTAAATACCATCTTCCCTTAATTCTGTAGGATAGAGGTGAATGTAGTCTCCCTGTCCCTTTGCCCCCATACCCGTTTTTAGGTTATATTCCCAACGGTGTACAGGGCATACAATATTGCCTTCCTTACACCAACCTCCACTTAGAACTCCACCGGCATGTGGACAAGTATTTTGAATAACGTAAATTTCATTTTGATTTTTAATGAGGCACAGCTTTTGCCCATTAACTAAAATCTGA
This sequence comes from Pedobacter sp., assembly GCA_014377775.1. Lineage (GTDB taxonomy): Bacteria > Bacteroidota > Bacteroidia > Sphingobacteriales > Sphingobacteriaceae > Pedobacter. The sequence continues at coordinate 3,522 of JACMOW010000295.1, forward strand.
GTAATAAAGTTGTGATCGGGAATAGAAACCTCAATTTTTAGCCATTTCATAATCGTTTATTCGTCAAATATTACCTAGCAAGATACACATAATCGCATTATACCACTACATTTTAGTATCTTTGTTGTTCAATTTATGGCACATATTATACCAGAAAACGGCACATTACTTCCTTTAATGGAAGAGTTTTACACCATACAAGGTGAAGGATTTAATACGGGTAAAGCGGCTTACTTTATTCGTTTGGGAGGCTGTGATGTGGGTTGCCATTGGTGCGATGTGAAAGAAAGTTGGGATGCAGAGTTACATGCACTCACTTCGGTGGATGAGATTGTAAGAAAAGCGAATTCTTTTCCAGGAAAAGCAGTAGTAGTAACTGGTGGTGAGCCCTTAATTTATAATCTCGATTATCTTACTCAAAAACTACAAGAGCATAATATGCTCAGTTTTATCGAAACTTCAGGTGCTTATCCACTTTCTGGTAAGTGGGATTGGATTTGCCTATCGCCCAAAAAATTTAAAGCGCCACGACCAGATATCACACCTTTTGCCAATGAACTAAAGGTTATTGTTTTCAATAAAAGTGATTTCGAATGGGCTGAAAAATATGCTGAATCTGTATCATTAACCTGCAAATTATATTTGCAACCCGAATGGTCTAAAGCAAAAGAAATGACTCCCCTCATTGTAGATTACGTGATGGCAAATCCAAAATGGGAAATTTCTTTGCAAACTCACAAATTCCTGAATATTCCTTAAAATTTATACACAAAAGACCTCTATGAATAAATTATTAGCATTTCTTTTGTGTATGCTTGCACTTCATACAAACGCGCAAAACTCGTCTGTAAAAAGAGCGCAAGAAAGTTATGAGGATGCACAGCAGTTCTTAAAGCAAAGCGCATACAATGAGGGTATAAAATATTTGGATCAAGCCATCAAATTGGATCCAAAATTCCAATTGGCATATATTCAGTTAGGCGATGTATATAGAAAAATTAAACAATTGCCCAAAGCAATTGATAATTATCGAAAAGCAATTCAATCGGCTGCCCCTATAGAAACAAGAATATATTATGTATTAGGAGAAAGTGAGCTACTAACTGGTAACTATGCACAAGCAAAAGAAAGTTTCCAAAAATATAAGGGTAACGAGGCTGATTATATTCTTAAAGCAAAAAAATATCTATCAGATTGTAATTTTTCATTAAATGCCTTAAAATCTCCTGTAAGGTACGAGCCTATAAATATGGGCTATAATATAAATAGTGAGTTCAGAGACTATTTTCCTGCATTAACAGCCGATGGAGAAACAATCATTTTTTCCAGAGTAGTAAATGGGAACGAAGATTTTTACACGTCTAACAAAGTAGCGGGCAGATGGCAAAAAGCTGAACCTTTAAGCTCGAACATTAATACCCCTACTTTTAACGAAGGCGCACAATCAATTTCTCCTGATGGAAAATACCTATTTTTTACAGGTTGTAATCGCCCAGATGGCCTAGGTAGATGCGATATCTATTTATCACGTAAAAATGGAAACCAGTGGGGAAAGGCGATTAATTTAGGTTCAACAATTAATTCTGAATACTGGGAATCTCAACCCTCCATTAGTCCGGATGGAAATACCCTATATTTTGTAAGCAATAGACCAGGCGGTATTGGCGGATACGACATTTGGAAAAGTACCTTAAGTGATGAATCAAAATGGACAGCTCCAATTAATTTAGGCGTATCAATTAATACTATTTACGATGAGAGCACACCTTATATCCATTCAGATGGTGAAACTTTATATTTTTCATCAGACGGGTGGCCTGGCATGGGGGATAAAGATATTTTTTATAGCAAAAAAGATAAAGAAAGTTGGACTATACCACAGAATTTGGGCCACCCCATTAATACCTTTAATGAAGAGATTGGTTTAACGGTAAGTGTTGATGGTAGCGAAGGTTTATTTTCTTCAAACCTAGAAGGCGGATTTGGAGGCCTTGACATTTATCGGTTTACGTTACCAGATGCAGCAAAACCAAAGCCTGTTACCTACGTAAAAGGGATAATTAGAGATAAGGAAAGCAAACAATTTTTAGCGGCAAGCATAGTAGCAGTTGACTTAAAAACTGGCCTTGCTGTGTTCAATGACAATACTTCAAGTGAAACAGGAGATTTTCTGACTACATTGCCTATTGGGGGTACTTATTCCTTTGATGTTGATGCACCAGGCTTCTTATTTTATTCGCAACACTACAATTTAAGTAATTTTAAGAGTAAAAAACCATTTGAAGTAGAAATACTATTGGATAAAATAAAAGTCGGTGCAAACGCTACCCTAACTAATATTTTCTTTGAAACCAATAAATATGAACTATTGCCAACATCCATGGCAGAATTAAATTTATTATTAGATTTTTTAAATAGTAATGACAATATTTACATAGAAATTCAAGGGCATACTGATGCTATTGGAGAAAATAACATAAATGAAAAACTTTCTAATAGCAGAGCAAAAGAGGTTTATAATTTTCTAGTAAAGCATGGTATTGTAGCTAAAAGAATGACTTATAAGGGATATGGATCAACAAAACCACGTTCAGAAAATACAAGTGAGGAAGGAAGACAGCAAAATAGAAGAACAGAGTTTGTAATTACAAAAATTTAAATATGATACAGAACTTTAAAAATCACAAAAGATTTAGTACCCCATTCCACTTTATTACCATGCCACTTATTATGTTGGTAATCGGAGTGGCAGTTAATTTTTTTATTGAAAAGCAAGACATAATACACGGTTTACTTATTTGTGCCTTTATTTTAATTGGAGTTGCGATGTTATTTGCTCGATTTTTTGCTTTAAAAGTACAGGATAGAGCCATAAGAGCAGAAGAAAATTTACGCTATTTCAGTTTAACTGGAAAGTTATTACCTAAACAATTAAGAGGTAGTCAAATTATTGCCTTACGCTTTGCACCTGATGAGGAGCTTATTGAGCTAGTAGATCGCATCTTATTTGACAAATTACCATCAAAAGAGATTAAACAAGCGATAGTGACTTGGCGTGCAGATCACCACAGAATTTAACTATTTAAATTTTCTACCTTTCATTACACGGATAGCTGAACCTTCTGCAAGCATTACAGAATCAGGTTTTCTTTCGTTAAGAAAACTGAACTCTTTGCCGTAAATAGCTTCAAAATCAACATCAACATGATACTCCTTTATGGGATAAACTTCCCAGCGAGGATGTTCTACTCCATATTCTGAAGTTCTATTTTCGCCAATTTTGGTATATCCCCAGTAATGCTCAGTTATAAATTCTTCATCACTATTAATTGGAATTGTTTGGCTCTCTTTGGATGATATTACTGAAAAAGTATTCCATTTTTTAGTTTTCCAAGAATACGAGATTTCGAGTTGATTTTCATGCTCTATCCAAGTGTGCTTCATTGGCAAAGTTTGATACTTCTCTTTATAAATGGTATTTGCAACCAATGTTATAGCTGGCTTAGGAACAATTTCTTTAATAAATACAGCGCCCCTTTTCCAAATTCCATTGTCGTTATATTTTACATAAAATCTCAAATTCACTTCTTC
>JACMOW010000296.1 GCA_014377775.1 Pedobacter sp.
AAAGCGGCCATTTTTTCAGCATCCACTAGTTTAGATTGTGTATTCTTTAAATTAGTGAGGGTAATGTTTAGTGTCGAGTTAGCACCTTGTAACTCTTCAGTGCGTTCTTGAACCTTTTTTTCTAAGACAACATTCTGTTCTTTAACCAATTTTTGATTTTCTAATGAAGCATTAAGTGCTTGGGCTTGTGCAACCTCATTTTCCTTTTTGAAGAAATTTATTTTATCTGCAAGGGCAAAGGAGAGCAACATTACCTCAATAGAAGAAGTAATTTGCAAAAGATACATCGTGAGATTATTATATGGAATAATGCTATAATCTTTCATGATAAACAGAATTACACCTAATAGTAGTACAGACCAAGCTAGAAGATAATAACCAGCAGGTTTAAAATGCTTTTTAAAATACACAAAATAAGCAGCAGAGAGTGCAAAAATTGCACCCATTAGAGTTAAAATTTGCATTATTATGAATGAAATAGTCAAACTAAATGCAAAGAGTATAACTAAGTTCAGAAGGGTTAGCACAATTAACCCACTAATTACCGCATTCCAAATCTTAGAAAAAACCTTGGTGTTTAAAAATGAAAGTGTAAAGAAGCTTGCAAATATTAATCCGATACTCGAAAAAAGTACAACTGAATAATTATTTACTACTGAATTTTCATCCCAAAAATATTTGGAAGAATATCCTTGGATGGTAATTTGTGTAAGCCAAATGGCAAAAATATAAATAACGTAATATAGATAACTTTTATCTTTAATAATGATGTATAAAAATGAATTATATATAAACATAATCACCATTATTCCCGTATAAAAACCAAATATAATTCCTCTTAATGAGAAGGATTCCAATATCGATTTTTCGGAAATAACACTTATTGGAGTTAAAAAAGTTTCTTTACACTTTAACCTTAAATAAATATTATCACCCTTGTGTAAGCTGTCAGGAATTTGAAAAATCTTACCTTGTGTAAATTTTTTATGGTTATAGGAGAAAGGGTTGTATTGAGGTATTAAGAACAATTTTCCATCTTTTTCAATGTGCATTTCAGCTATGGAGAGTCGAGATTGATCTATAAATAAAACATGATTAACGTATTTTCGATTGGCAGTTAAAGTTAGTTTGATCCAAAATATAGATTGCTTTACTCCATAATTAAAAATATTATTTTTTGTAGCACTAAATTTTTTGTTAATAACTTGATTTAATGTAGCGGTATTGGTAAAGTCTTCATATACAGAAGTTTCAAAGCCTTTATTATTGAGTTCATTTTGAAAAGCCGAGCAAGAAGAAGGATAATAACTAAATAAGAAGAGGAAAGAAAAAAATAAAAAGGTTAGAATTTTTTTCATAATGTATCTAACTTTAAGTCAAAGTGCAGGTTTACTATTTCTCCGCTCTTAGATTCCATTTGCTGTGATGAAATTGGATTTTCTCTCAAACTCATGATATTTACTCTGACATCGTCATAAGTTAGTGGTAAATTCTTAACATCATCAATTATTATCGAAGTAGCAGTTAAATCTTCTTTGGGATAATAAAATTTGCCATTAATACCAATTTCATTAATTACCCTAAAACCACCTCTGATCGAATTTCGATAAGTAGCAGGCGCGCATAATCCAAATAAAGTGTCTAGATTAATCAAACCTGCGAAAGCTACTGACGCGATGCTCAATTGCATACTGCCAATTCCTAAGCCAGCTATCTCGTATGAATTCCATAATCCACAAAACTCACCAGTTCCCGCATCTGTTCTATCCTCAACCATATCATAAATCCGATTGTCCATGTCTCCCACTGCGAACTCAATCGGTAAGGGAGTTTTTCTATCGGCCACATGAATTCTACTTCCAGCCAATGCTTTTCCATCTTTTTCTGCACTTACTAAAATAACATAAACGTTTGGGTTAAGCACCCAGTCTATTTTGGCAGAAGTAATTTGTGTAATTCCAAAAATTTCTAGCACATGTGTATGACCTTCAATAAATTTCATACAAGCTGCCCTGTCGTTTACCGCCCTAAATGCTTTGAAATATAAATCGTCGATATGGGTTTTAGACTCTTCCAATGGAGAATATTTTAGAGGTTGATTTTCTGATGGTTCGTTCTGGTGATGGTGGCGCTTTGAAAAGTCTGAACATAAAAATGGCTTGTTCATGCAATTCATTCTCAAATAATTCGTTAAAGGTATGTTCTAATTGTATTAAAATAGCTTTACTTTCTGCGGGAATAGCTAAATTTTTATCCACACTATTTTTATGGAAAAATATTAAGGAAACATTTACGGGATGAACCTGTAGATTTAATCCTGTAGTAGCAAGCCATAGTTTTTCTGCTGCGCGACCTCCGCTAATAAAGGAAGTTTCTGCAGATTTTGGCATTGTAATTAGGCCAATAGCAGATGACGACATAAATTGCTGCATCGTTAAACGTTTAAATCCGCTACCTGCATTAATTTGCTGTAAAAAGTCTATCGTTCTTCTGTCTTTAATCAAGCGTATACCAATTTGATCATTATTACTCAGGTCTAAGGTATGAATTCCAATTCCATCTTCAGTTTTGTTTACTTCATTTAAATCCCAACGCATTTCTCTGGTAATAAAATCAGCATGTGCTTCCGGGATAAACATACGTAGTAAATCGGTATGTGCTGAGATGGCTGCCAACGCCTGAATTTTTGTATGATCAGTGATCCATTTTAATTTTGCACCTGCTATTTCAGCGGTTATTGCACTTAAGTCTGCCAAAATAGTAGGATCAATCTCTTGCTTTTGAGTAATTTTTCGATTGGTGTGCCTTGAGTTGATTTGAGCTGCTAAATTTAATTCTTCAGTTGTAGGTGTATAATTTCTTGTGAAGCTAAACCAAGCGATATGTTTTGGTGTTAAATGAGGAGTTAATTCCCAATTAACTTTTAGATGATGAATAGCAGCAGATAGCAGTAGATTTTCTATGGCCGATCCAACTGAAATATAAGAAGAAATATAATTTGGATCTAAATAAGCTTGTGCTACATTCTCTTCTAAAAAAAGGTGTAATATTCTATCTTGATAGTGAAAACGCCATGGTTGGTTATTTCCGCCTGATGGCGCTTGATGTGCATCATTTACAATGGCCTGTATAATTGATTCTTCAATTTCTTCTCCCTTTACTTGGAAATGCAAGTTTTTTTGATGGATATAATCTTGGATCTCATTCGTTGTAATCAATTGAACTTTAAACTCTTTACTTTCAACTTTTAAATTAACAGGATCGCTAATTAATTCATCGATGTCAAGAAAAAAGCGACCTGAAACACTTAAGTTTCCAAGTAAAATTTTTCGAGCTAGATCTGCAGTAATACCACCCCCAAAGGTTACCGCACTGGCCAATTGTGGCCAGGTAGAGATGCTACTCATAATTTCGATTGCCGAACCTTTCATGCGTGGCGATAAAGTTTCAACTCCTGTTACGGCAGTAATATAAGGAAGTCGTTCATCCATGGTGGTTAAAGTTCCATATTTTTCC
>JACMOW010000297.1 GCA_014377775.1 Pedobacter sp.
AATACTAAGTACATCCCTTGTTTTGCCAATAACAATGCGGTAGCTTTTCCCACACCTTTCGATGCGCCTGTAATTATAGCCACTTTCCCTTTCAACGTATTCATAAGATTGTTTTTTGATGGTAAATTGTTTAGCGCAAATTAGCAAACGTAAGCGGGGTTTCCGGTTCTTGTGAGGGAGTACGACCTTGCACTACAGATAAAGTTGCCAAAGGAAGATTATTTAAAACGTGTTTTTCAAAATGTTCGCATTCTTCTTTTAAAGGATAACCGCTAAATATAAAAGCTCTTATACCCATATCCATATACCGATTTAATTTTTCTAAAACCTGCTCAGCGCTTCCAACAATTGCTGCACCACAACCACTTCGAGCCTTGCCAATTCCTCCCCAAAGCAAAGGCTCTAAATATTCACTTTCTCCGGCTTGTTGGCGTAGTTCATCCTGCCTTGTAACGCCCAAAGATTTACTGTCTTGCGCCCTATCTTTTAAATTAAAGTCTGGGTTAAATTTGCTCATAATGTGTTGTGCATAATCCTTCGCTTCCTGTTCTGTATCTCTTACAATTACATGAACCCTTAATCCAAAATCAATTTTTCTTCCCTTGTTTGCAGCCCTTGCTACCATATCTTTCATGGTATCATAAATATTATTTTCCGGCTCGGGCCACATCAAAAATACATCGCAATGCTCAGCACATACTTCTTTGCTGCCATCGCTGATGCCACCAAAATATAACATTGGCCCACCATTTTGCTGATAAGGTTTTATGGGATCAGTCGTTTTTAATTTTATTTTATAAATTTCTCCCTGGTAATCTATTTCATCTTTAGACCATGCTTGTTTTAATATTTCAATTACTTCGCTGCATCGTTTGTACCGCATTTCCCCATCTTCTTTTACACCGGGCAAATCGCTGTTAATAATATTGATGGTTAAGCGTCCCTTTAAAATATGATCAAGCGTGGCAATGTGCCTTGCGAGCATGGGTGGATGAATTTCGCCTGTGCGAATGGCCGCAAGTAGGTTAATATTTTTTGTTTGCACTGCAGCCGCTGCGGCAAATGGGATTACTTCTTGCCCTACCATATAACTTGTAGGTAACAAAATATTTCGGTATCCCAAGTTATCGGCAGTTTGAATTATATCTAAATTATGAGCATAGTTGCTGCGCCTATCATTGTCTAAAACTCCTAAGAATTCGGTGTCGCCGCCACAAAGATCATCAAACCAGCCTACTTCAGCCAAGCGTTGTGGCGTGCGAACATCCAACATTTCAAATGTAGATTGTTTCATAAAAAAAATTTAAATGGTAAGCGAAGCATTTTTTATCATTGCTTGCATTTCTAATAAATATTGATGGATATTATCTTGTTTTTCTTTTTCTGTCCAGCTAAAATAAGCAGCCATTTCGTTTCCAACCAATGGAATAAGTTCGAGGGTTTGCTGCCAATTTAGTAGTTGTGCTCCAAATCTACGGGCCACTACATCTTTTACAGTATAAGCCATTTCGTTTTCCATTACATACAATAGTTCAGCATAAGTATATGTCGCACCCAAAATAATTCGTTGGCTTAGTTTTTCAGATTTTGTAGCCATCAAAGCAATGATGGTCGCTTTGTCACCATACTTACTTATTAAATGTTCTACAACATCTGCAGGCAAATTAATAATTGCCAGAATTTCATTTTTAAGATTTGCTGAAAAATTTTGCCCACCTTCTAATATTTTTAGGTGAGTAGTACATTCTGTGGTTGTTCCTTTTAATTGCATTTCGCAAACATCCATTGTATCTTTTGCCATCAGGCGGTAAGTTGTCCATTTCCCTCCTAAAATACTTATTAGTTTAGAACTGTTATCGGTTTCAATAATATGATCTCTCACCAATTCTTTTGTACTCGTATTATTATTTGCTTGTACCAACGGGCGAAGCCCTCCAAAGCCCGCCTTTACTTGACTTGCTGTAATATTTCCTTGCAGGTATTGGTTTACATATTTTAAAATATATTCAATTTCTTTTTGGGTAGGACCAAATTCTTCTTCCGTCAGCGCTGTTTCATCTTCCGTGGTGCCTACCAATAAATAATTTTGAAAAGGTATGGCAAACACAAGTCGACCATCTGCAGTTTCAGGTATTAATAAAGCATCTTTAGAAGGCATTATTTCTTTGGGTAAAATGATATGTACACCTTTGCTTACACGAACTCGAGGCTGTAAACTGTTGTTTGCCATTAACCGGATATGATCACTAAATGGCCCCGTTGCATTGATGAACGATTTTGCTTTGATATGAATGTTTTCTCCATTAAGCATGTTGCGGGCATTGAGCGCAATAAGTTCGCCTGCTTCATTTTTTTCAAAAGATTCTACCCGAGTATGATTGAGGGCAATTGCACCAAGCTTACAAGCAGTTTGTATGAGAGCCATACCATATCGTTGGTCATCTATCTGACCATCATAATACATAATTGCGGAGGCAAAATCACTTTTAAGCGTGGGTATTTTATGGAGGGTATTTGTTTTATTTAACCATTTACTTGGTCCCAAGGTTTGATTGCCGCTTAGCATATCATAAACCTTTAGCCCAATAAAATAATATAGTCCGGCAAAATTATTTTTAACAGGGGTGATAAGGGAAATTGGCCTTGTAAGATG
>JACMOW010000001.1 GCA_014377775.1 Pedobacter sp.
ACTATCTGAAAATTTCAACGTCCAATTAATTGGTAATCCTGAACAATTAGACCATCATTTAGCTAATTACTTACCCGATTTATTCCTAATTGATTATGGTTTACCTTTTAAAGATGGGTTTGCGGTTTGCAAGGAACTAAAAGAAAACGAACGCACCAAACATATTCCTGTTATTCTGTTCTCGGCAAGTCGAATATCAGCTATCTTACTCAGAGATTCTCATTGTGACGCATACATTCAAAAACCATTTGATTTATGGGAATTGGAACTTGTATTAAAGAAACACCTATCAGTATAATTTCTATTTTATTTAGGTTTCACATACACGTAATTAAAGTATCGTAACTTTTTTAAAATACCAACCCCTAGGGTCTATTACGGGCTGAGTTTTACTATTTATCCTTAGCAGTTCATTTTTACCTGCCTTTATCTTCACCGTACGTAAGCCATCTGCAGTTAAAATTTCCAAATGCAAATCAATTGGTGAATTATTAATCCCGATTGTATAGGTGTTTAATCGAACTTTTTGGAGTTCAAATGCTAATTTATTTGTGGTGCGTAAATAAAAATCAAACCAAGGCTTCAAATCTCGGCTGCTTTCTTTCGAGAAGAAATTGGCAACATCATCTGTGGTAAAAAACTCATTATATGGATACTTCACATCCGTAATAAATTTTTTAAGTGTTGGGAAAAACAAAGTATCACCAAGTACATACCTTAATGAATGCATAAATAATGCGCCCTTATGGTATACATCTCCATTATAAACCTGCGCCATATCTAATGATTCGGCCTGCACAATTGGCTTTAAGTTTTTTACGTTTGCAGTAATATTTACCATTAGCGAGTCATAACCTCTCTCACCAGCAACTTCCCTAAAAAACAAGGCTTCTGCATAAGTATCGATGCCCTCCTGTATCCACATGTGCGCCCAATCCTTATTGGTTATTTTATTGGCCCACCATTCGTGCCCAAATTCATGGTATAAATTTGCTGAATAATCTTGTCCCCCAACCTTTTCAAAAGTAAATTTATCTCCATAGGTAACCATGGTTTGATGCTCCATACCAGGGTTTGGAACCTGAGCAATACCGATTTTTTCTTTTACCCAAGGGTACTCTCCAAAATATTTTTCTAATATCTTCGTATCTCTTTCTCTGATATCAATTATCTTTTCTGCCTTATCAAAATCTTGCTCCAAAACATAAAATTCTATCGGAACTTTGTTCCCCTCAATTGTGGTAAACATACGTTTTGCAACTTTATACTTGCCGATATTAAATAAAACGCAATAATTACTGATGGTGTAATTTGTTTTCCAATGCCAAGTCGCTTTTTCTCCTTTGCTTTTTACACTTTGCAATAAACCTGGCCCTGCAACAGATAAACCCTTTGGTATGGTAATTAAAAGATCAACACCTTCATTGGGCTCATCACTTGGATGATCTTTACATGGAAAATAAACTTTTGCACCTTCCAGCTGACAATTAATAGCTACCCATGGATTACCGCTTTTATCAGTTGTCCAGGTAAAGCCCCCCTTCCATGGCGGCCTAACTGCAATGGGTGGACTACCACCATAATTAATTTTTATTTTATGCCTTCCTTCTGTAAAGCGATTTGCCTTTACTATAAAAATTGAGTCTCCGTTTTGTGCAAAACCTCCTTTTTTATTATCTACCTGAACACTTCGAATTGCGTACCCTTTGTATAGGTCAAACAAAATCGAATCGGTCGCTTTTAACAATACTACATCAATTTCTACATAGCCTTCAATCTGCTGTTTTGCAATATCTATATCTAGGGCGAGGGTATAATGCCGTACATCCATTAAAGCCTGTAAAGGGTGCAATTTCCCACCAGAAGACATATAACTGATATCACCTGGTGTTTGAGCCGATAGGTTAGTGGTGCTAAACAATAATGTTAAATAAAGCAGCGAAATTTTGAAAGATATTTTCATGGTATTTAATTCTGATAAAAATTAAGGCAACTTTGCCCCCATTTATTAAATATAGTAAATAAAATTAACGCCTTATAAAATCAATTAATTTAATAATAAAATGTTAATTGAAGCTTCACTATAATTAAGTAATTTAGATGATATGAAGAGAAAAGAATTTATCCAATCGAGCATAGTTGCGGCAGGACTTTCTATATTGCCAAATGCCTTGGCTGCGAAAACAATTGCTGCAAAGCGTCCAGTTCGTTTTGTGTTTATGTCTGATATTCATATTAAGCCAGGCATTGTTCCAGAGACGGGAATGGCTAAGGCACTACAGCATATTCAAAATTTAAAACCTAAAATCGACTTCATAATTAACGGAGGCGATTCGATTATGGATGCCTTGGCTGCAACAAAAGAATCGACTCAAGCGCAATGGGATCTTTTTCACAAAATCATGCAAGAAGAGAATCACTTACCCGTTTATCCATGCATCGGTAACCACGACATTTATGGTTGGTTTCAAGAAAATCCAGACACAACGCATCCACTTTATGGCAAAAAATGGGCGTTAAAAGAGCTTAAAATTGCCGAACGGTATTATCATTTTCAAAAAGGAAAATGGGATTTTATAGTTTTAGATAGCACACAACTTAACGAAGCCGATGGTTATATTGGCAAAATTGATGAACAGCAGTTCGGATGGCTGAAAAATAAACTTAGCGAAATCCCCAAAGATCATTTTAT
>JACMOW010000298.1 GCA_014377775.1 Pedobacter sp.
AATGAGAAAAAAAATAGTTGCAGGTAACTGGAAAATGAATATGGACTACAGCGAGGGCATCTCTGTCTTCTCTGAAATTGTAAACATGGTTAGAGATGAAAAAAAAGGCGATCAAATCGCTGTAATTTGTGCCCCTTATATTCACTTAAATAGTTTAGCCCAATTGTCGGCTGGAATAGTAAAAATGGGCGCACAAAATTGCCACCAGAATGAAAGTGGCGCATTTACAGGCGAGATATCTGCTAAGATGATTAAATCTACGGGCTGCGAGTACGTAATTGTTGGGCATTCTGAACGTAGACAATATTTTGCTGAAACGGATGCATTATTGACTGAAAAGACAAACATTGCCCTAAAAAACAATTTAATACCCATTTTTTGTATCGGCGAAACACTAGATGAGCGTAACAATGGAAGCTATTATCATGTATTAAAATCGCAATTGGAAAATGGTCTATTTTCATTAAGTGCAGAAGATTTTGCAAAAGTAATTTTAGCATACGAGCCTGTTTGGGCAATTGGTACAGGCTTAACGGCTTCTCCGGAGCAAGCACAAGATATTCATGCTTATATTCGTTCAGAAATTGAGGCTAAATACGGTTGGCAATTGGCTGATGATACTACGATTTTATATGGCGGAAGTTGTAACGCTAAGAATGCGTCTGAGTTATTTTCACAACATGATATTGATGGTGGATTAATTGGTGGAGCATCCTTAAAATCGCGCGATTTTACAGACATTATAAAAGCTTTAAATTCGTAATGGAGTATAAAAAAGTAGCGTTTAGCTTTAGCCAAGCCGAAGAATATCAAAAAGATATGCTTATTGCCGAGCTGGGTGATGTTGGTTTTGACACCTTTGAAGAAACTGAAACGGGCTTTGATGCATTCATCATCGCTTCGCAATTTAATGAAACTGCCATAACAGAAGTATTGAATACCCTCGAAGAAGGTGTACAATACGCTTATGTTATCCACGATATTGAACCAGAGAATTGGAATGAAGAATGGGAAAAGAATTTTAGTCCGCTAATTATAGCTAATCAATGCTACGTGAGGGCTACTTTTCACGATCCACAGCCTCAATATCCTTATGAAATTGTAATCGATCCTAAAATGGCCTTTGGTACAGGGCATCATCAAACTACCACCATGATGATGGAGTATGTTTTAGCAACCGATTTAGGAGGAAAAGTAATTTTAGATATGGGTGCAGGTACCGGTATTTTAGCTATTTTAGCCTCCAAACGTGGTGCAAAAAAAGTAATAGCAATTGATAATGATGATATTTGCTACGAGAGTGCGATAGAAAATGCAGCCTTAAATAAGATCGCAAATCTAACATCATTATGTGGGAGTAAAGAAAGCATTCCGGTATTAGAATTTGATATCATTCTGGCCAACATTAACCGAAACATCCTGCTCGATCAGATTGAAAGTTATGCTGCGGTATTGAAAACAAAAGGAACGATATTTTTTAGTGGTTTTTACGAAAGTCCAGACTTGGAAATGATAACAGCGCATTGTGAACAATTTAGCCTTCAGTATGTTGATCATAAAAAGATGGGCGATTGGGTAGCGGCGAGGTTTGTGAAAATAATTAGCTAATCAGCTAATTGGTAAATTTGCTAATTATGAAAGTACACTTTATAGCAATTGGCGGTAGTGCGATGCACAATTTGGCAATTGCTTTGCATCAAAAGGGATATAAGGTTACAGGATCTGATGATGTAATTTTTGAACCTTCTCATAGTCGCTTAGCAAAGTATGGCTTATTACCAGCGCATGAAGGTTGGGATATCACAAATATACAACCCGATTTAAACGCAGTAATTTTAGGGATGCATGCCCGTATAGATAATCCGGAGTTGCTAAAAGCACAAGAGATAGGAATAAGAATTTATTCGTACCCCGAATATATTTACGAGCAAGCCAAAAATAAATTACGGGTAGTAATTGGAGGTAGCCATGGTAAAACAACCATTACCTCGATGATTATGCATGTACTGAATTACCATAAAAAAGATTTCGATTATTTGGTAGGAGCGCAATTGGCAGGTTTTGAAACCATGGTTAAGGTAACCGAAACGGCACCTATTATCATTATAGAAGGAGATGAATATTTGGCTTCACCGATAGATAGAAGATCAAAATTTCATTTATACCACGCCAACATAGCAGTGATTAGCGGAATAGCGTGGGATCATATAAATGTTTTTCCTACATTTGGGGATTATATTTCTCAGTTCGATAAATTTATTTACACGATATTCCCCAAAGGAAAATTAATTTACTGTGAAATTGATGAGGAATTGAATAAAATAGTTTTAAATACAACGGCAAATGTAGAGAAAATACCTTATGGTATACCGGCCAATAAAGTGGTGAATGGAATTACGTTTTTAATGCCAAACACTCCCCTAAATATTTTTGGAAATCATAACTTAATGAATCTAAATGCAGCCAGATTAGTGTGTGAACAATTAGGGATAAATGAAGATGAATTTAGGACAGCCATAACAAGCTTTACTGGAGCAGCAAAGCGTTTAGAGTTGTTAAGTACAATAAATAGAACGAATGTTTACAAGGATTTTGCTCATTCGCCATCAAAGTTAAAAGCTACAATAGATGCTGTTAAAGCGCAATTTTTCGATAGAAAGTTAGTGGCATGCATGGAGTTACATACCTTTAGTAGCTTAAATTCGGCTTTTTTAAATCAGTACAAGAATACAATGGGTAAGGCAGATGTGCGAATTGTTTATATAGACGAGAAAACCTTTTTTCATAAGAAATTGGAACCCTTAAGTGAGGCTGTAATAGCAAGTGCTTTTAATGATAAAGATTTGTTGGTTTTTAATGATTCTGGAGCGTTAGAAAGTTATTTAAGAAGCTTAAATTTTGGGCAAACCAATTTATTATTAATGAGTTCTGGGAATTTCGGTGGTATGGATTTGATAAAATTGGCATACGAGTTGAACAGTTAGATTAATGAACCTTATAAACTAAAATTGAATATGAATTTAATTGGGAAAAACATCAGAACGCTCCGTCAAAAAAATAGCTGGAGCCAAGGCGAGGTAGCTAAACGTTTATTAATATCAATTCCTGCATTTTCGAAAATTGAAACCGGTATTACAGATGTTAATATCTCGAGGTTAGAACAGATTGCTAATTTATTTGAAGTATCTACGATTGATCTTATTTCTAAAGAAGGCGAACACCACAAATCAGAGAATGCCGCTGAAATAAGCATGCTAAAAGAAAAATTAGCCGCTAAGGAAGATGAAATTATTAACCTCCAAAAGAAAGTGATCGAGCTTTACGAAGAGATTAGGAGCATGTCGAAAACAGTTTAAATTGTTTTTCTCATGGTAAGGTGTCGCTTTCCAAACGTGGCGCCAGTAGCTTCATGAAAAGAAAGCATTTTATCATTAAAATCGCCTACCCAAGATAATTCTAATTCGGTATATTGATTTTTTGGAAGTACGTATGCTCCTAACTTAATGATAAGAGCTGATTCTAATCCTAGTTTCTGGTATTTGCTTTTCGTACCCATAACAATGGCACGCATGCGAGTAACACCTTTCCATCGTTGATAGGCAAATTTTAATTTTTCAATAAGCCCAAGTTTGCCATTAAGACCTTTTATCATCTGATTGGCGTCTGGAATAATGACAACAAATGAAGCAGGTTCGCCGTTGGCGTAGGCAAACCAAATTAGCTTCTCATCCATAATTACTTCCATTTGCTTGAAACTCTCTTGTAAGGTTTCCTTTTTTATGGGAACAAAATTATCAAAGTCTTTCCAGCCATCATTGTAAATTTCCATCAAATTATCGATGTATTTCTCTGCGTTTTTTTTAGAAAAGTGCTCAAAACTGTAATCAGGCTTTGCCGCTACCCAATTGGCAATTTTTGTAAAACGGGCAGGGAAGGGAATACTTAGGTTAATATGGTTGGTTAACTGCTCATAAGCGGTTTTAAAACCATAAGCAGTAAAAAAACCATGATAATAAGGTGGGTGATAATTCATGCCATACGAAGGTGGCGTAAAGCCCTCAACCAATAATCCCCAAAATGAGTCGTTCTCGCCAAAGTTAATTGGCCCCTCCATTACCTCCATTCCACTTTCAGCAAGCCAATTTTTGGCCGTGTTGAACAATAAAAAAGCAGCTTTTTTATCATTTATGCACTCAAAAAAACCCATTCCACCAGTAGGTTGCTCGTAAATGTGTGCTTTCTTTTCGTTAATAAAAGCGGCAATTCTGCCGATGGCAACACCCGCATTATCGGTTAAAATCCAACGCACACATTTACCGTGATTAAAAAATGTATTTTTAGTTGGATCGAATATTTTCTCAATATCCTGATCTAAGGGGCGAATCCAATTTTTATCGTTAGCGTAGATAGATTCTACTACATTCAAAAAAACTTGTTTTGCTGCTTTATTTTCAACGGCTATAATTTGCATTTGGAGGTTTATTTAAAATAAAAAGCATCCTGAAAGGATGCTGCTATGTTATGAAATAAGCTGGATCAATTAGTACCTTTCATCATCATCGTCATCCTCGTCGTCGTCAAAACTATCGAAAGTATCTAAATCATCCAACGGAACATCGAAGTCTTCTTCCTCGTCGTCAGCTAACGTTTCGTTAGCTTCAACGTCGTCGTCGTCTTCTTCGTCTGTTTCCTTTTTGGACAGTGGTTTGTTGATTGGGCTCTTTTGGATTAGTTTTTTTGGCGTTTTCATAACACAAAAATATTAGTTGTACGAAAGTTTAAATGCTTCCCTAAATTACAAAAAATCTTTTTAAAAAAAAAGCGTCCTAATTTTTATTGGGACGCTTTTAACACACAAATGAAACCTGAATTGAGATATAGTTTTAGGTTAGGTTAAAAAATATCTTTATCAATTCTATAAGAACGTTTTCGAACAAACCATAAATGGTTGTTTAATATCTTATAACAAGTTTAGTGCAATTCTTGTAAGGAAACTAGTGAAATGAGTGAGTGGTAATGATAATTGAGTAAACGGTAATATTTAAGTGAGTGGAACCAAAATAGTAACGGTTGTGCCGCTTTTACCATTCTGTTTAATGCCTAAGTGTATAGATTTTGCTTCAATTTTATTTAACAAGTTGATCCTCTCTTTCGTTAAATCCATTCCCTTGCTTTGATGTCCAGATTTTTTTTGCTTCAACGAATTATCAATACCTACTCCATTATCGGTAATATTAATCTGTAAATAGCCCTCATCTTTTAAATCGATATTAATATTTACCTCACCACCCTCATCTTGGGGCATTATGCCATGCCATATCGCATTCTCGATAAAGGGCTGTAATAACATAGAAGGAATAAACGATTCTTCTTTATCAATGTGGCTATTTACGGTAATACCATACTTAAACTTATCGCCAAATCTATTTTTTTCTAGGCTCAAGTAAAGATTAAGGTAATCTATCTCTTCTTCCAAATTAATATAACTTTTGGTGCAGATCTCTAAATTTTTTCGAATGAGTTTGGCAAAGCCTGTTAAAACCTTATTAGCAGAAGTAGTATTACTGGTATTAATGTAATGCTGAATCGAATTCATTACATTGAATACGAAATGAGGATTCATCATTGCTTGCAACGCTCTTTGCTCGAGCATAAGTGTTTTATTTTTTAATAATAACTGTTCTTGTTCTTTATTTTTTTGTCGTTTTGTAATGTTAACCGTAATAACATAAAGTGAGGACGCACCGATTATTAATAAAACAGAAAAAAACCACCAAGTTTCCCAAAAATGTTTTTCAAGTTCGAAATTAATTTTAGCTGGTTCACTCCATTGATTGTCTTGGCTTTTTGCACTCACTTCAAATGTATAGCTATCGTTTTCTAGCGACGAAAGTTCTAATCTTCTATTCTTGGTTTCCGTCCACTTTGCATCACTTTTTAAACGATAACGATAGGTAATCTGCTGATTTCTGAAGTCGACTGCACTAAAATTAAACACAATATTATGCTCTTCGGGATCAAAGCTAAAATTCGAAAAACTTAAATCTAACGGCACTTTATTGTGAGTGATAGAAGAAATATAAATTTTTGGAACACTTTTTAACTGTGATGTTAAATCATAATTAAAATATACCAATCCGTTATTCGTAGCAAAATAAGCAGTACGGTCATCAATGTAAAGGTCGTTCAGGTCGTCAGATAATAGGTCATTTGCGTAATCAAATGAATTAATACTTACTTTATTATTTTTAAAAGAGACACGATTTACCCCATTATTACTGATTGCCCATAAATATTCGCCTTTTACAAAAAGCTTATTAATGATGTTATTGTTAAGTCCGTCGCTCCGCGTAATGTGTTTAACTATTTTATTATTTGCCATAAATAAAATCCCATAGCCATCGGTAGCCATTGCAAAAACTTTATTTGGCAACTCTTTAATGTCGTTAATTCTTTGAGTGAGTACCGGATTGCCCTTGTAATGCTTGCTTAAAATGCCATTCCCGAATTCAGAAACTCCATTTAAATTAGAGAACCAAAGCTGCTGTTGCTGATCAAAATAAACGCTGTATGAACGCTCCTTAAAATAATCTTGCTTTTCTCTATATTTTAAAGCATTAAACTCAAATTTATTATTGCGATCGTTAATGATAACTACGCCCGATGATAGGGCCAGTGCAAGTTTTTTATTCTGATCCAAACTAAAATTCTTAATTACAAAAACTGAATTATTTGCCTCTTTCAAATAACTAATTTGCGGTTGTGGGTCATAAATGTTTTCGATCTTTCCCAAACCATATTCAGATGCGAAGTACATCGTTTTACGAGCAGTATCTAGTTTAAACTGTTTAATGTTGTTGTATTTTTTGTGATCGGGAATTTCAATGGTTTGTAATTGCTTTGTATCAAGGTTTAATAAGTTAATTTTTGCATTACCTAAGCCAAGCCAAAGCCTATTTTTATTGTCTTTTATTATACTTTTGATGGTATTGTTAGATAAACCACTTTCACTATTTAAAATAAATAATCTTTCTTTTGGGTAAGGTAGTCTGTATATTCCATTTTTCGAAGTAAACCACATGTTTTCATTTCGGTCCTTAATCACTTGGTTTACATCAATATCTTTTAAAATGTGTTGACTTGTTCCATCAAAGCCAAGGATATAAACGCCATTGGTATTACTTAGCCAAAGTTCCTTGTTGTTGGTATAAATGTAACCAGGACTATTGGCCAATAGATTACTATTGACACTCAATATTTTTTTAACCGTAAAGCCGGTTTTCAAATTCAACCCCGTTTTATCTAAAAAGTACATGGATTTATTTTTAAGGTTGAGGCTTGTTTTATAGGATAAAGGAAGTATAGAATCATTAATTAGAACAAAATCTCGTTCTATAAATACATGAAGTGCCTGTGTACTGTAAACCCAAATGTTACTTTTGCTATCTTCGTGGATAAAGGCGTTAATAAACTGCTTTTGCTGATTTGAAGATGAGTATGTTAATACTGTTTTCTCATTCCAACAGGCGATAATGTTTTTATTGGTTCCAAACCAAATTCTACCCCTGCTATCTTCGAAAAATGAAACCACAACGGCATTCAATTTCAAAAGTTTAAGCTTTGGCTCATTTTCGGCATTATAAATTTTACCATTGTAAAAATAGCTGAGCTGTCCGTTAAGCGCTAAAAACCAAATTCTGCCCTTGCTATCTTCTTTTAATTGTAAAATCTGATTATCAGGTAAACCGTCGTCTACCGAAAAATTCTCGAAATTGGATCCGTCAAATCGGCTTACCCCAGCATCGGTAGCTACCCAGATATACCCTTTTTTGTCTTGCAATGTAAAATAGCAATTGTTACTTGGTAAACCATCTTTGGTAGAGTAATGCGGTAAGTATAGGGTTTGGGCATAGGTATTTTTTGTATTAAAAAACAAAGCAACTAATGTAAAGATTAGATATTTTAAAAAGTTAATCTTCATTTTTCAAATTCGTAAATGCTTTAATTTTTTCAAAGAAATCGCTTGCTCTCCTCCGAGATACGGTAATACTTTCACCGTTTTTGAGCACTACTTGCAAACCGTTTTTAGAATGATACTCCTTTATATAGGCTAAGTTCACGATGCTTGATTTATGGATCCTTACGAATCTGTTTTCAGGCAATATTTCTTCATAATCTTTTAAGACCTTAGCAACTGCTATTTTTTCTGAGTTAATTAAATTAAAGACAGAATAATTACTGTCCGCTTCAATATGCGTAATATCGTCAATATCAATCAAGCGATAACCCTGCCCATTTGGTATAGTAATCTTTTTAATAGATGATTTATTTGTTAAATCGTTTGCTAAATTTTTAAGGCTTTCGTTTCGGTTATTTTCATTTTTATTGAGCTTAATAAATTTCGATGCTTTTTCTACGGCTTCTTTTAATTCATCAATGTCGATGGGCTTCAACAAATAATCGAGCGCATTTGCCTTTATTGCTTTTAAGGCATACTGATCATAAGCAGTGGTAAAAATTACGGTTGCATTGGCAATTTGAGCTTGTGATATCAATTCAAATCCGTTTTCGCCTGGCATGGCAATATCTAAAAAAATAAGGTCTATTTGATGCTGATGAAGTAATGTACGTGCTTCATTTACCGATTTTGCAATACCAGCCACATACACGTTATCGCAATTTTCTTGAAGTAGAAAATAGAGCGAAGAACGAGCAAATTCTTCATCGTCAACAATAATTGCTTTTAACACAGCAGTTTTTTTTATAAGGCTCAATTTATCTAAAAAAAATGGCGATTAGGAAATATTTTTTCTTTTATACACCTAATTGGAGTATGAAAAAATTAAACCTCTAAAAACCAAATACAATTTCTTCTCGTAATTGAGGAAGATAACAAGTACCCATAATAACTTGATAACCTTAAAAAAACAAAAAATTAGAACTATGGAAAATTTAACAGAAAAAACCCAAAGTGTAATGCCTGTAGAAAGCAGCATTTTGGAAGCCAAATTGGAGCGCCGTTCCTTCTTACAATACGCAGGAGCCGGAGCAGCGCTTGTAGCCTTAACTGCTGCTGGTTGTAAAAAAGATAGAGTTGTTGTGCCAGCAGGCGTAACACTAGATTTTAAAGATGACTTTGGTGTATTGAACTATGCTTATGCTTTAGAGCAATTGGAAGCAGCATTTTACATTAAAGTAGCTTCTGCACCACCTTCAGGTTTTAGTGCAGCTGAGCGTACCTATTTTCAAGATATTCAATTTCATGAAATTGCACACAGAGAATTCTTTAAAAATGCATTAGGCACAGCCGCTATTGGCAGTTTAGAAGTAGATTTTTCGAGTATTAATTTTACCGACCGTACTAGCGTATTAGGTGCGGCAAAAGCTTTTGAAGATTTAGGTGTTGCCGCTTACAATGGTGCAGGCGTTCGTTTAAAAACAGATGCATATATTGTTATAGCTGGACAAATTGTATCAGTAGAGGCTCGTCACGCTGCATATATCCGTAATATTATTTCGCCTGGAAGCTTTGCAAATTTAGGTGAGCTTAGTGCATTAGGATCTAGCGATGCAAATGGATTAGACGGTGCATTAACGCCAGATAAAGTTTTAGCAATTGCTGGTACTTATATCAAAACAAAAGTTAACGTAATTAATTTATAATCTTAAAATTAGAAATCATGAATATCATAAATATATTAGACGAAATTGAAAAAGTTGATGGTGAAATCTATGAAAGATTAAACCCTCGCAGAGCAGCAATGAAGGACTTTTTTAACATGGGTAAAAAAGTGGCAATTGCAGCAGCTCCATTGGCATTGGGTTCAATGTTTAAAAAGGCCTACGGACAAAGTACGCCATCTCAAATTAACGACGTATTAAATTTTGCATTAACTTTAGAATACATAGAGTTTAACTTTTACGATACTGCAGTTAAAACATCTGGTTTAATACCTGCAGGTGGTCCAATTAACGCAATCACTATTATTCGTAATCACGAGTTGGCTCACGTAAATTTATTGAGAGGTGCGCTTGGTGCATCTGCAATAGCTGCTATACCAGCTAGCGCTTTAGATTTTACAGCCAGAGGAACATTCCCAACCGTATTTTCAGATTACCTAACCTTCTTAAAAGTGGCTACCGCTTTCGAGGATACAGGTGTTAGAGCCTATAAGGGACAAGCTACAGTTCTAAAAGGTAGTCCTGTTTTAACTACGGCTTTACAAATTCACTCGGTAGAGGCTCGTCACGCTTCGCAATTGCGTCAAATGTTGAACGCAGCCGGAGCAACTGGATTAAAACCATGGATTAGTTTAGGAGCTGGTGGTGTATCTAACGATACTGGCATCCCAGCTGTAGATAACATTTATGTACGTGAAAATACAACCGTACAAGCAGGAGTAAATATTGTAGGAATCAATGGTCAGGCAGTAACTGCCGCAGCTGCGGCAGAATGTTTTGATGAAGCATTAACAAAAGCTGAAGTGTTGGCGATTGTTGCTCCATTTATTAGATAAGAATTTAGGTTTTATTGGTTTATTTTTGAGGAAGGGAAGCGGGGGCTTCTCTTCCTTTTTTTGTTAGGATTACTAGGATTGCTAGAATTGTAGAATTACTAGGGTTTTTGTTAACACCGAACTCGATTTACTAACTG
>JACMOW010000050.1 GCA_014377775.1 Pedobacter sp.
ATTTAATATATTTGTTAATAACTTCAACTATTAACCCATTATCTTGCAACTGAGGTAAGTATTCAAATAATATATAATGCTTCTCTGGATCAGTTGTGAGTGCCGTTTCCAAATAAACTATCGCTTCTTTGCTTTCTCCCAGTGCAAAAAGATAGGCTACCATTCGGTAATATAGTTCGGCAGCATCAGGGTTATTCTTAATCGCATCAGCCATCGTTTCTGAAGCTTCTAGTAATTTTCCTTGTTCGTATAACACCGTTGAAAAATCGAGCCAAGCTTCAACATCTAATGGATTATATTCTAAAACCTTATGATAAGCCTCAACAGATTGCTCAATTTGACCCAATTTGTAGTATGCATCAGCAATTGCAAACCAAAAATCAGGATTTTCTTCATCCAGTTCTAGCGCCTTTTTATAAAAATGCAACGACTCAAAAAAGCGATCTTCGAAATTTAAGGTTACCCCAATTCCAAACCAAGCATCAGCCATCGTCGGATCCATCTTCACCGATTTTTTGTAATAGGAACGTGCTTCATCCATCTCCTCTAACTTTTCATAGCACTCGCCTATCGCACAATAAGTATCGGCATTTGGTGGTTCATACTCGAAAGTTTGCTTATACACCGCTATCGCTTCAGCATATTTATCGAGCTGAACCAATGCATTTCCTTTGTTGTAGTAGGCCGAAGCAAAATTTTCTTTAATTAAAATGGCATAATCGTACGCATCAATTGCTTTCTCAAATAAATCCATTTTATGGAATGAATTTGCTAAATTATACCATGCTGCGTAAGAATAAGGATCGTTATCTATATACTCTTGGTAAAACTGGATGCTCTCTTCTTGCTTATCTAAAATATCATAACAAAAAGCCAATTCATACAGTCCATCCTTGTTTTCCATGTTTTGCTCTAAGCTACGCTTGATGTATATAATTGCACTTTCGTAATCGTGCATATTCTGATATACGTAGGCCATTTGTAGTAAAATTTCGTCGGTGGTTTCGGCAAGGGTTAATGCTTTTTCGAAATTTTCAAGTGCTTCGGCATGTTTTTCTAGATTATGATAGATATTGCCTCGAAGTACATAAATATCGGCTTCCGATGCTTCTAGCATTTCTGCCTTTTCTAGCGCAGCAAAGGCTTTGTCTACCTGATCGGTAAATAAAAGCAATTGAGCTTGTTTAATTAAAAAAATAGCTGCGTAAGGGTGCTGGTTTAAAGCGAATTCTACAACCTGTAAGGCCTTAACCGGGTCATTTTTATCGATGTAGTTATCAATTATATATTCAAAGGCCTGTGCATCAAAAAAATACTGATCTTGATTACGAATCATTTCTTCATAACGTTCAATCGAGTTTTGCGCATCTTTACTAAAATCAAATTCAAATTCTTCTTCCATTTCTCAAGTATTTAAAGAACATCTCCTATTAATTAATAAATACATTATAAGTTTACGCTATTTATGGCCGGAGTTAATGAAAAAATTTTCAACATCCACACATCTTTAATGTTAATTAACTAATAATAAAATGCTTAGGGTAGATTAAGGTGTGAATGTTAAGGCTTAATTTCGTGTAGGAGGACTTGTTCTTATCAATTATATACAAATAAACATATATTTAATCTTAAATCAGTAAAATTCAAGTCATGAAACAATTTGCTACCCTATTTATTATCTTTTGTATTGGTATATGCAAAATTAATGCACAAACTGCAACTGTTGAGGAAAATGCAGTAAAACTAACCATTACTACTTTATTTGATGGTATGCGAACATCAGATACTACCCTGATTAGAAAGACATTTGCACTAAAAAGCATCATGCAAACTATTGCTAATAATAAGGAGGGGAAGGCAGTGATGAGAACTGAAAGTGTGGATGCCTTTGTTAAAAGTATTGCTTTACCACATCCCGAGAAATACGATGAGCGCATTGTATTTACAAAAATATTAATTGATGGAAATTTGGCTAGTGTGTGGACGGATTATAAATTTTACATTGGTGAAAAATTTAGCCATTGTGGGGTAAATTCATTTCAACTTTTTAAAAGTGAAGCTGGATGGAAGATTATTTATATCATTGATACTAGAAGGAAAGACAATTGCAATTAAATTTCAAATTTTGGTTTTACTACTTAATTTTTTGTTGCTTTGTAAGCATTGATTTTAGATTAAACACATCATATGAACACAAATATAAAGACTGTTTTAGCACAATTAGGTATTGAAAATATGAATCCCGCATACAGTACAGGTGCCAAGTGGGGAACATCAACGAGCAAAAAAATTATCGAAAGTTATTCTCCTGTAGATGGCGAGAAAATTGCTGCTGTTTATACTGCTTCGCAAGAAGACTACAATTTAGTTATTGAAACCGCCCAAAAAGCTTTTTTAGCTTGGCGAATAGTTCCTGCCCCTAAAAGAGGTGAAATGGTTCGTCAGTTCGGTGAAGCGCTAAGAGCAAATAAAGAGGCTTTAGGCACTTTGGTTTCTTATGAAATGGGTAAAAGTTTACAAGAAGGTTTTGGTGAAGTGCAGGAAATGATCGACATCTGCGATTTTGCGGTAGGTTTATCGCGCCAATTATACGGCTTAACCATGCATAGCGAACGTCCAAACCATCGCATGTACGAGCAATGGCATCCGCTAGGTGTTGTTGGTATTATCTCTGCCTTTAATTTCCCTGTGGCGGTGTGGGCTTGGAATACTGCTTTAGCTTGGGTTTGTGGTAATGTTTGTGTGTGGAAACCCTCTGAAAAAACACCATTAACCGCAATTGCTTGTCAGCAAATCATTGAAAAAGTTTTAATAGCAAATGATGTACCAGAAGGTGTTTCAAATCTGATTATGGGAGATCGCACCATTGGCGAATTATTAAGCAATGATACCCGTGTTGCTTTGGTATCGGCAACAGGTTCTACGCGAATGGGCAAGGCTGTGAGTGCCGCGGTTGGTGCGCGTTTAGGTAAAAGTTTATTAGAACTTGGTGGCAACAATGCCATCATTATATCTAAGGATGCCGATTTAGACATGTCGATTATTGGTGCTGTTTTTGGTGCCGTGGGTACTGCTGGCCAACGTTGTACCACTACTCGTCGCTTAATTATCCACGAAAGTGTTTATGATGCCTTTGTGGCTAAACTTGTTAAAGCCTATGACCAGTTACGTATCGGCGACCCATTAGATCAACATAATCATGTTGGTCCGCTAATTGATACTGATGCCGTAGCTAGCTATTTAGAATCGATAGCAAAGTGCAAAGCCGAGGGTGGAAATTTTCTGGTAGAGGGGGGCGTATTAACTGGCAATCAATATACATCTGGCTGTTATGTAAAACCTTGTATAGCAGAAGTTAAAAATGATTTTAAAATTGTGCAACACGAAACCTTTGCACCCATATTATACCTTATTAAATATACATCATTAGAAGAAGCGATTGCTTTGCAAAATGGTGTTCCTCAGGGCCTATCCTCAGCTATTATGACTTTAAATTTAAGGGAGGCTGAATTATTTTTGTCAACCCAAGGCTCTGATTGCGGCATTGCCAATGTAAATATAGGGACCTCTGGAGCCGAAATTGGCGGTGCCTTTGGCGGTGAAAAAGAAACTGGCGGAGGAAGAGAAAGTGGTTCTGATGCTTGGAGAGCTTATATGCGTCGACAAACCAATACGATCAATTATGCGAACACACTTCCGTTAGCGCAAGGAATTAAATTCGATTTATAGTAAAACAGCAAACACTTTGACAAAGTTTTAAACTTTGTCAAAGTGTTTGCTAAAATATATGTTGGGTTTGTTATTTTCCAATCTCCGAAAAGTTATCCATAAGAGACAAACTTTCTAAAGTTTGTTTCGCAGGTTTTTCACTTGCAATAGCTAGTGCCACAATACTACTTACTGAAGAGCTTGAAGCTGTAAATTGGTTCATACTTATTTTAGCAACTGATCCCAATACTGCTGTATGATCTTCTGTGGCACCACTTAATGTTAAACTTGCACTGTCTTTTACCGAAGTGTATAAGCTCACTGTATTTGCCTCGATGTAGGCTGATGCTTTATCTTTTAAAATCACATCTAAACTTAAGAAACTAACTTTTCCAAAAGTTTTTACAGTTGCATTATCTGATGCTTGGATTGATGAAAGGTTATTTACATAAACTGCAACTTTTAAAGTTTCCTTTTGAAAAGAACTAATTCTTAATACACCCTGCTCTTGTTGTACCAATGCATTTTTAGAATAGTAGCTATCATATACTTTCACACTTTCTATTGGTGCTTGAATTAAGAATACTTCAACATTACCGCTTATTACTAATTTACTGATGTTTTTAACTTGGTTTAATACTGTCATAGTTTTTGGCTCATCTGATGAGGCGAACGCTGAACTTGTTAATACTACTGTTGTTAATAAGCTGGCGATTAGGTTTTTAATAGAAGTTTTCATGTCTTTTATGTTTTTAATACTTGTTTATCTGTTAATTATGTTTTTTGTTTTTCCTGTCATTCCTTATGGCAGGTTTCATATATAAGACGAGGTGAAGGGCAAAAGGTTGCAGTGAGATTGGGCCTTTTAGACCATAAGCAGTTAACGTTAGACAAACGGCTGTAATTCTTCGACGAACGGGGACCGACTCAGAGCATTATTTATCCGTCTCAGCAAAATTTAGGCTAAAGCGCTTTAAATTGTACTTAAACAAGCCTAAACTTACCATCATTAAAAATAAGTTTTAAGAAATATTTGCCTACAGTTTGAATACACAACAATTTGATGTAAGTTTAGAATTTTTTAGCTGCTTACCTTTTCTTTCTTTTAGCCTTTAACCGATGTTACGCGTAAATAGTTCCGGCCCTTGCAAAATTGTATATTCCTTATGTAAACATGAGTTTTTGGGCTATTTAATTGAACCACATATTGTTCAGCTCAATCCACAAGGCGATTTTTCATTAACTTACCAACGTTTATTTACCCATACAGCTAAAGAGTTTGCCAAACATTTAACAGAGGTTGATTTTAAACTGATTAAAATTTTGGACGAAACTGAGCAAGATTTTATCATTAAAAAATACCATAAAAAGGCTATTCGCCCCTTTGAATTCTTTAGCAAGTTTTACGACGATAAATTTTATGACAATGTTCGCCCTAAAATAGAGAAGAAGCTTGCCGAAGTTTTAGAAACCCTTAAAATAAAAGATGGTCTGTATTTAATGGATAAAGATGGCTGGCCTGCAGAGCGGAAGATTGATTTAGCCACTGAGCCAGCAACCATTCTCTTTCATTTTAGAAAAAGCGATACCGAAACTCGGTATTTCCCAACCATTAAGTATCAAGGGCTACGCATCGATTTTATGTTTAAGGAGGCTCAGGTAGTCTGCAATCAGCCAGCATGGCTTTTACTAAATGATGTGCTTTACTTTTTTGAACAGGCTATTGAAGGTAAAAAATTAATGCCTTTTTTAAATAAACGATACATTACAATCCCAAAAGCAACGGAAGCAACCTATTTCGAAAAATTTGTAGGCCCATTGATCGAAAAGTATCATGTATATGCAGAGGGCTTCGAAATTAAAACCGAGAAGCACGAAGGTAGCGCCATCATTAAAGTAATTTATGTAGATGGTGGCATCTCACAAATTCAGCTTTATTTTAAATATGGCGAGTACGCCTTTGCCATGGGTAACGAGCATAAGGTTACCGTTCGTTTAAGCAAAGAAGAGGACGATTACACCTTTACCCGAATTAAGCGTAATAGCGATTGGGAAAAGCAGAAATTTGCATTTTTATTGAGCTTGGGTTTAAAAAAAATAAGCGCCGTTTTTCATCATTTAGAGCTTCCTAATTTAACCGAAAATGATAACCCTTCGTATGCCATTATTACATGGGTAAACGAGCACATTGAGGTTTTGCAGGCACAAGGCTTCGAAATTGAACAAGCAAGTTCTGGAAAACGCTTTGTTTTTGGCGCCAATAAAATAGATTTCGAGATCAAGGAAGATAATGATTGGTTTGATATTAATGCGGTTGTTTATTTCGGTATTCACCCTATTCCATTTATTGCCCTAAAACAACATATCCTCCATAAAAAAAGAGAATTTATTTTACCCGACGGGGATATTGCGATCATTCCCGAAAAATGGTTTACACAGTATAGCAGCTTATTTAGCTTGGCTGATGGAAGTAAAGGGCTTAAACTAAAAAAGCATCACATCGGTTTAATTAACGACCTGGCCGAGGACAGTTTAGCCAATGTTACCTTAGATAGGAAATTACAACGACTAAACGACTTTGAGGATATAGCTGACACCACTATGCCAGTAAATTTTAAAGGAGATTTACGCCATTATCAGAAAGCTGGATACAATTGGTTTAGTTTTTTACGTGAATATAATTTTGGGGGCTGTTTGGCTGACGATATGGGTTTGGGTAAAACCATCCAAACTTTGGCCATGCTGCAAAAATTAAAAGAAGAAGATGAGC
>JACMOW010000299.1 GCA_014377775.1 Pedobacter sp.
AACACTTGGTTTAATTTTAAGAGTTTTTACTTTTCCATTAAACGTATTAACTCTAGGCTTAATCTCTTTTATCATTACAGTACTTATGGTACTATTGGTTGATAATTTGATGGATGGTTTTAATACCACTGGCTTTTTGGCTGCCGCAATTTTAGCAATTGTTGTTGCAGTTGTTAAGATGTTGCTTGATTCGGTTTTTGGGGTTAACAAAAATTAGTTTTTTAGTCGTTAATACCTAGTATATAGTAGTAGGTATATAGCTCTTAGTACCCAGATTGGATTCATACTGATGATGCCTAGGAAGCCCAGTCTAGCTATTAAGTACTATATACTAGCTACTCCCTTTTACCCTTTCCCCAGAATACTTCTACTAATTACCATTTTTTGTATTTCGGAGGTGCCCTCATAAATTTGGGTAATTTTTGCATCACGCATCATTCTTTCTACATGGTATTCCTTTACAAAACCATATCCGCCATGTATTTGAACTGCCTCAACAGTAATGTCCATTGCAGCTTTACTGGCAAAAAGTTTAGCCATCGAGCCTGCTAGGGTGTACGATGCTCCTTGATCCTTTAGCCAAGCAGCTTTATATACTAACATTCTAGCAGCTTCGATTTGGGTGGCCATATCGGCTAATTTAAAAGCAATGGCTTGATGTTCGGCTATTGGTTTTCCAAAAGATTTTCTTTGTTTTGCATAGGCTAATGCCAATTCGTAAGCGCCAGCAGCAATGCCCAAAGCCTGAGCAGCAATCCCAATTCTGCCTCCTTCCAATGTTTTCATGGCAAACTTGAAACCAAAGCCATCTTCACCAATACGATTTT
The DNA here is from genome assembly GCA_014377775.1 of Pedobacter sp. GTDB lineage: Bacteria > Bacteroidota > Bacteroidia > Sphingobacteriales > Sphingobacteriaceae > Pedobacter. The sequence continues at coordinate 828 of JACMOW010000299.1, forward strand.
CTTTCGGTACTTTAACATCATTAAACATTAATGAATGCGTATCAGAACCACGAATACCTAACTTATTTTCTTTCGGACCGATGGTAAAGCCTGGCATTCCCCGTTCTACAATAAAGGCATTTATTCCCTTATGACGTAAAGCCCTATCCGTTTGCGCAATTACCAAATAGGTACTTGCGGTGCTGCCATTTGTAATCCAATTTTTTGTGCCATTTAGTAAATAGTAATCGCCCTTATCCTCTGCCGTAGTTTGTTGAGAAGTAGCATCAGAACCTGCTTCTGGCTCAGACAAGCAAAAAGCACCAATTTTTTCTCCACTCGCTAAAGGCTTTAAATATTTTTCCTTTTGGGCTTCGTTTGCATAGGCTTCTAACCCATAGCACACTAAAGAATTGTTTACCGAAACAACAACTGAAGCTGAAGCATCAACCTTCGAGAGTTCCTCCATTACCAATACGTAAGAAACCGAATCCATACCGCTACCGTTATATTTCGGATCCACCATCATCCCTAAAAGGCCAAGCTCGCCCAATTTTTTTATTTGTTCGGTAGGAAATTTTTGATGTTCATCTCTTTCAATAACGCCGGGTTTTAGCTCCAATTGGGCAAAATCTCTCGCCGCTTGCTGAATCATTACTTGCTCTTCACTTAACTCAAAAAACATATATAAAAATTATAAATGGTTAGACTTAGCAAAGTTAGCGTTTCTCTTCGAAATTACTATGGTTGCATAGTAATTTTTATAAGGACTATTTCAACAACCTATTATTATCGTCTGGAAAAACAAGAATAGGTTGGTAGGCTTTAGCTTCTTCCATTGGCAATGAACCATAAGACATGATGATTAAAATATCACCCACTTGAACCTTTCTAGCAGTTGCTCCATTTAAACAAATGGTTCCTGTACCGCGCGCTCCTTTTATTGCGTAGGTTTCAAAGCGTTCGCCATTGTTGTTATTTACAATTTGAAGCTTCTCATTTGAAATAATATGTGCTGCATCTAATAGATCTTCATCAATAGTGATGCTACCTACATAGTTCAATTCTGCCTGTGTTACCTTAACACGGTGTATTTTCGATTTTAGAATCTCGATAATCATGTGCCAAAGTTAGTAATAGTTTTTAGAAGTAGTTAGTATTTAGTAGTTAGTATTTTGACTGGGCGCATAACCGGTATGAATCAAATCAGGAGGCTAAGCCAATAGCATATTATCAATTAACCTCGTTTTGCCAACTTTTGCTGCAACTAGCACAACGCTATTTTCAGTGATTCTATTGGTGATTGGCATTAAGGTATCTCCATCTACAATGGTAAAATAATCCAGCTCAACGCCATCAGTTGTATTGATCATCCTTTTAGCATTTGCCAATACATCAGCTAAATTAATTTCACTAATATGATTTTTAACATAATGCAAGGCCTTGCTTAAAACCAATGCATTTTTTTTATCGGTTACCGATAAGTGGATGTTTCTTGAGCTCATGGCCAATCCATCCTCCTCTCTAATAATTGGGCAAGAAATAATTTCAACGTTTAGGTTAAAAAATTTAACCATATTTTTTATCATCAGCACCTGCTGAAAATCTTTCTGCCCAAAAAAGGCGACAGCGGGATTTACGGCATCAAAGAGCTTTTTTACAATTTGTGTTACGCCTTGATAATGTCCCTTCCTAAATTCTCCTTCAAGCAAAAACTCGGCTGAACCTAAATCGATATGCCAATTTTCTATATTGGGAAACAAAGGGTACATTTCTTTAACCGTAGGCATAAAAACGATATTACATCTTGCATCTTCGAGCATTTTTATATCGTGCTCTAGTGGACGAGGGTACTTCTCCAAATCCTTGGGATCGGTAAATTGAGTGGGGTTTACAAAAATACTGCACACCACAATTTCTGCCTGCTGCTGTGCAATCTCAATTAATGATCGGTGTCCTTTGTGCAATGCACCCATTGTAGGCACCAATGCGACTTTAGATTTTGCCTTTTTAAAGGGCGATAACAACACTTTTAATGCTGATATGGTGTGTACAATTTCCAAATTACCTACAAATTATAAAAGCCCCAAAGTTGAACAATAATCTAAAACTTACAAAGCCTATTGCACAAGTTATTGATAATTATTAATATTATGCGTACCTTTGCACCTTGATAATCTTTAAATTAACATAATTTAATATATACTATGGAGATGGCAAAAACGAAGCTACTGATTGTTACACACGAGATGTCGCCTTTCCTCGAACTAACTAAAATTTCAGAAATCACCCGTCAACTACCTCAAGCAATGCAAGAAAAAGGATTTGAAATCCGTATCTTGATGCCAAGGTTTGGAAACATTAATGAGCGAAGAAACAGATTGCATGAAGTAATTCGTTTGTCGGGAATGAACATTATAATCGACGATAACGATAATCCATTAATCATTAAAGTTGCTTCTATTCCTTCAGCACGTATGCAAGTTTATTTCTTAGATAATGAAGATTATTTTCAGCGTAAATATATTTTCAGAGACAAAGAAAACAAATTTTATGCAGATAATGATGAGCGTACTATTTTCTTCTGCAAAGGCGCATTAGAAACTGTTAAAAAATTAGGCTGGGCGCCTGATGTTGTGCATTGCCATGGCTGGATGACTTCTTTAGTTCCTGCCTATATTAAAACAACCTACAAAAACGACCCTACGTTTAAAAACGCAAAAGTGGTTTATTCTGTTTACGAGAATTGCTTTACTGAGAAACTAAATGCTGATTTACATAAAAAAGCGATAATGCAGGGCATGACTGAAGAGGATACAAAAGCGTTCATTAATGCCGACTGTAGCAGTTTGCACATGGGCGCAATAAGCCATTCTGACGCGGTTGTTATTGCCGACGAAAATGTTGATAATGATGTGTTAAAATTTGTTAAAGATTCTAATAAGCCAACTTTAGCTTTTAATTTAACCGAAAATTACGAGAACTACTTCAGCTTTTATGAAGAAATCTCTAATGAAGAATTGGTTTCAGTTGCTTAGAACAGCATTATTTTAATTTTAAATATGAAATTTATAAAACTAGACTTATTAACCCTGTTGATAGGTCTTTTTCTTTTCGCTTCTTGCGAGAACATCTCTACCATTGGTCTAGAAGTAGACCCAAACAGTACTGTTGAAGGTAGTTTAGTTGATACCCTCACTATTTCTTCCAGAACAATGATGGATGATGCAACCAATACACGCACCTTGGCAAGATATCCGCTTGGCTATTTAAAGGATCCAATTTTTGGAACAACAGAAGCGAATATCGCAATGGCCGTTGGTCTGCCGAATGCGTCATTTTCTTTTGGAACAACGCCTACGCTAGATTCTGCTATATTGGTCCTGAATTATAGCAGTGAATTTTATGGTGATAGTACTCAAGTTTACACGATCAACGTTAATCAGTTAATTAATAATCTTCAAACTGAAGAAAGCTTTATAAGTAATAAAGTTTATCCTATAAATAACCAGATAATTGGAACTAGAATAGGTCGCCTTTTCCCAACAAGTAAATATAAAGTAACTGATATTGTAACCGGAAATAAGGACACTTTAAAATCAGTTACACCACAAATCAGGATTAAATTAGATAATGCTTATATTCAGGATAATATTGTTGGTTTAAGTGAGTCATTATTAAAATCTGATGCCATCTTTAAAAATTTCTTCAAAGGCCTTCGAGTTCAGGTAAGTAATCCAACGGGAAATGGCGCAATGATGTTTTTCGACCTCGGTGCCACGAATTCTAATTTATCTCTATACTACAAAAAATCAAATAACACCACTACTCCTGCAAAAGTAGATACGGTAAATGTTAATTTCCCATTGGGAAATAGTTCACATGCTGTTGCTGCAACTGTTAAACATAATTATGTTGGTACAGCCATCGAAACGCAATTGAACAATCCAAATCAGCAATATGGGGTAACTTATTTACAACCACTTATCGGATTAAAAAATAAAATCACTTTCCCAAGTTTAGAGAAATTTAGTGCGAGCACTGGTCAGATTGTAGTAAATAAAGCAGAGTTAGTTGTTGATT
>JACMOW010000300.1 GCA_014377775.1 Pedobacter sp.
ACCGTATGGATATTTCACTCAAGTAGGGCAACCTATTAATGGAGAGTTGATGATTAATAACACCAATATGATTTTTAACAGGGTAAATTTCAATGGTTCGTTGATTGGTGGCATTCCCGAAACACAAGAGGTAATGAATTATTGTGCAGAAAATAAAATCTATCCGCAAATACAAATCATAAAAGCGGAAGAAATAAATGAAGCATGGAAAAAAGTGGTAAGTAAAGAAGCCCGTTACCGTTTTGTAATTGATGCAACAACAATTTGATAGAATTAAAATTAATAATTATGGCAACTAAGAAAAATGACATCCAAAAAACCGCAGATAAGCAGTCGGATGATCCTTGCTGGGATGGATATAAAAAAGTGGGAATGAAAATCAAAGAAGGAAAAAAAGTACCAAACTGCGTTCCTGAGAAATAAACGATAATACTTAAGTAAAATAAATTTCACACAATGCTGTTTAAACATGAAGCTAAAGATAGCATCACCGAAAAAGAAAAAAATTTATAACAAAAAATATGAGACACATTTCAATTATTTCCTCCAGCGTGAGAGAAGGGCGAAAAAGCCATAACGTTTCGCTTTTTTTTCAAAATTATCTTATCGAAAATAAGCTGGCTAGTACAGAGATTATTGACTTAAAGGCGTACAACTTTCCCATTTTTGAAAGCACCTTAAAATTAATGAAGAATCCAGCTAAAAATATTCTGGAATTTGCAGATAAGATCAAATCATCAGATGGAATTATCATCGTTACTCCGGAATATAACGGGGGTTATCCTGCCAGTTTAAAAAATGCAATCGACCTGCTTTACGAAGATTGGAGACATAAACCCGTTGGTATAGTTACCGTTTCGTCGGGTCCGTTTGGCGGCAATCAGTGCCTGGTAGCACTTCAGTTTACACTTTGGAAAATGATGGCCTGGACCATTCCGGCTATGTTTTCTGTTCCAATGGTAGATCAGGCTTATGATGAAAATGGAAATGCAATGGACAAATCAAAATCAGACAAACTTGCGGCAGTTTTTATAAAAGAGCTGCTCTGGTGTATTGAAGCAGATAAAGCACCTAAACATGATTAAAGCTTGTAAAAATCACCTTTAAATAATTATATTATGTCAATTAAAAGCACCAATCCGTCCGCTGCGCAAATTCTCGCGATTATGTGCCATTATTGCCTATTATATTTTTTAAATGAATATGATTCCAAAACGTTTATTTTACGCATGTCAACGAACTCAGTAATCGCAAGATTTCACAAGAAAGGCTTCGTGCGGTAGCGCGGGCAAACAAAACATTAATTCGATTATAAAAACCGACTAAACAAATATAAATCATATTGTATGGCTAAAACTCCACTAAAAAAAACGCCTTCAAATTATAAGCAACTTCAAAAATGCCCCACTGGCGTTAAAGGCTTTGATGAAATAACGGAAGGCGGACTTCCTAAATACCGAACCACTTTAGTAAGTGGAAGTGCAGGCTCTGGTAAAACTCTTTTAGGACTTGACTTTTTAATCAATGGTGTACTTAAATTTAAAGAGCCAGGCGTATTCATGTCGTTTGAAGAGACAGAAGATGAACTTTATACAGACGTAGCTTCATTAAATCTGGATTTGGAAGGGCTGGTTTCGCAAAAGAAAATTTTGATAGAACATGTAATTCTGGAGAAAAAAGATATTCAGGAAACTGACTTTAATCTGGAAGGACTGTTTGTTCGTTTAGAAAATGCCATCGATTCTATTGGTGCCAAACGGGTTGTTTTAGATTCTATTGAATCTATTTTTGCGGGTATCACAGATGTTGGTATTCTGCGCTTGGAGATAAAAAGGCTTTTTAGATGGCTTAAAGAAAAGCAGGTTACTGCAATTGTTACTGGCGAGCCATTACAAGAAACATATACCCGTCATGGTTTAGAGCAATATATTTCTGATTGCATTATTTTACTGGACAACAGGGTTAATGAACAAATTGCAATTCGTAGAATACGTATTGTGAAATACCGTGGTTCGAAACATGGAACAAACGAATATCCTTTTGTAATTGATAAAGATGGATTATCCGTAATTCCTATCACTTCTGCAGGGCTAGATCAACCTGGATCACCTCTAAAAGTTTCGACTGGAATACCCTCTTTAGACAAAATGTTCTGGGGTGGAAACCCGGGTTACACAAGAGGCAGTACCGTACTTGCATCAGGAACTGCAGGCACTGGAAAAACCAGTTTAGCCGCTTCATTTGCAATAGCAAGTTGTAAACGTGGCGAACGCTGTCTATTCCTGTCTTATGAAGAATCGGCGGGACAACTCATTCAAAATATGAGTTCTATTGGCATTCATTTTGAACCTTACATAAAAAAAGGACTTTTAAAAATCGTATCTACAAGACCTTCCTATTTTGGTTTAGAAATGCATTTATTAGATTTGTATAAACTAATTGCAGAATTTAAACCAAAAGCAGTAGTTATAGATCCACTAACAAGTCTTATTGGCGAAGGTGAACAACGCGAAATACGCTCCATGATTACCCGCATGATCGATCTTTTAAAATCAAATGGTATCACTAGTTTTTTCACAAGCCTTGTTTCTTCTGCCGCACAAAATGATACAAGTGGAGAAATTGGAGTATCATCCTTAATAGACACTTGGATAGTAGTGAGAGAATTAGAAGAAGATATAAGCAAAAAACGTATTCGGGGACTTTTTATTGTTAAGTCCCGTGGTACGGGGCACGACAGTGATGTACATCAATTAATTTTAAGTGACAATGGAATTAATTTAATGCCAATGAATAATGAGTCTACAAAAATAGCCGATAATGAAAAGAAGGTTGGTAAAAATGTTTCTGAGGGTCAAAAATTAGCTAAACAAGATAAAGGTGAATAATGTAAAACAAGGAAAGTATTCTGTCGAAGATACGGAAGCATTGCGTCCTTCATTAATTGTTGGAATTGGTGGCTCTGCCGGCGCACTTAGCGCTTACAAAGCACTTTTAACCGCAATGCCTTCAAATACAGGTATGGCCTTTATCATTATTTCACACATGAACCCAACCGCCAATAGTCAATTAGCTTTAATACTGTCTCGGTATACCAAAATGGAAGTAC
>JACMOW010000002.1 GCA_014377775.1 Pedobacter sp.
ATGCTGGTCTTTTGCAACTTTGAATTGCTGTCCTGCTATATTTACTATTGCGTACATTGTTAAATAATTATTTTTTTTAAATTGTATATTTTTATCGAGGTGCAAATATAGAACAAATACTATTCAAACACAAATAGATAACGAAAATAATAATATCAAAACCGTTTTCACCTCACTTCTAGCTTTCACAATTACCACATTTTCCTTAAGCCCAGACTCCAGATAAAGTATTGGCAAGAGTGCATCACTATATACCAGTTACGACAGATTAAACAATCAGTTGGTCCTCGATCAAAAAAATACCAGCAAAAATGGTGAAACTGGTTGACGAAAGCGCAGGTAAATGACAATTAATTACGTTACAAAAAAAATCTTTAGCTATCGATGATATCTGCCTTCTGCCTCATCTATAGCTTTTTGAACAATACTTTGTATTTTCATTGCCGAATCTAGCAATAATAAATTTTCAGCAAAGTCGCTATAAATGGTAAGCTTTTTAGACTTTTCCTTGTACTTAAATTGTAGCTCATAAACAAGTGCTTTCGCATTTGAGCTACGCTTACCTATCGAATTAGGTAAATTCCAAAAGCCTAGCTCATTTATTTTATTATGGATATAAATAATATCATTTACACTGAGCTTAACTTGTGTTTTAATTAATGAATCTCTATTATCTAAATAATGATAATCGCCATTAACCGAAGAATAAGAATTCTCTAAAACGTTAGCTACTCCCCATTTGTAAGTAAACGATTCGAAATTAGCTACAGGATAAGGGGATTTTTTAAGGCTGATGATATAATAACCAGTTACAGCCATAATTACAATTACTGCAAGTGTTGCAATTAAAGAAATGTTTTTTTTTAATTCTTTCGTCATCCGATGAATATTTGCAGCATGTAACTAATTCGCTAATTTATTCTGTTTCTCTTCTGCATCGATAATTGTTTGTTCTATTATCTTTTGCATGGTAGCTGCTGCGCTTTTCATTCTTGGGTTACCATCATAATCAGATAAATAGGTCACTATCTTCGATTTTGTTTGGTAATTAAATTCCATGTAGTAGCGTACTACCTTACCCGATTTTACATCCGCTTCGTTATTCGCAACAATTGATGGTAAATTCCAAAAGCCTTGCTCATCGGCATTGCTATCAAGAAATTTTTTATCTCTCTCCGTCAGTTTTACATTCTTAATAATTAATGAATCATTAACATCAAGATATTTATAGTCGCCAGTTACTGAATTATAGGAATTTTCTAAACTATCTCTTACTCCCCATTTATAGTTTAGAGATACAAACTCTTTGGCCTTAAATGGCGCATTTCGTATAATTGGGGCGTAATAAACAATACTATAAATTAATAAAGGAACTACTACCGTAAAAAAAATAAATAACTTTTTCCCTCTACTCGTCATATCAAAAATCTATTTTAAACTAATCTAATGGCCCGGTTAACTCACCTTCCCACTTACTCACCACCGCAGTAGCAATGCTATTTCCAATTACGTTGGTTGCCGATCTTCCCATATCAAGTAGCGGATCGATACCGATTAACAACGCCAACCCTGCTTCTGGAATATTAAACGTAGCAATTGTGCCTGCAATTACCACTAAAGAGGCTCTAGGAACACCCGCAATTCCTTTACTGGTTAGCATTAATATTAATAACATGGTAATTTGTTGATTGAAAGACAAATCAATGCCATAACATTGAGCAATAAATAATGACGCAAATGTCATGTACAACATCGAACCATCTAAATTGAACGAATAACCCAACGGCAATACAAAACTTACAATCTTATCTTTACAACCAAAACGTTCTAATTGCAGCATAGTTCGTGGATATGCTGCTTCGCTACTTGCTGTACTAAAAGCTAACATTATTGGCTCCTTCATCCTATTCATCAAATTAAATACTCTCTTTTTCAAGATCGTATACCCAATAAAAATCAACAAAATCCA
>JACMOW010000301.1 GCA_014377775.1 Pedobacter sp.
AACCACATTTAATGCAGGTGTAATGGGTACGATCATTAGCGTTAAAGTTACAGACACACCTGGTAATGTAGTTGTGTTCGATCAGGAGATTATGATGCTGTAAACAATGAGATAATAAAGGGGCTGAATACCACTCCTTTATTATTTTAAGAGTGTGACCAATATCAATTAAATGTCTGACATCAATCACCGATAAAACTTTCTAATTACGCCAACTTTGATGAACAAAATCATTTAGCTATGCAAACTGAAGTAGAATCACAACTCTCGTTCGAATTACAAGAAATGTATCTCGAGAATAAGGAATGGTTATCCGACATTCTTTTCTTAGGAGATGAAATGCGGTTTTTTCAAGAGATTTTCCAAAAACTCATCACTTCCCCCGTCAAACAAAATAATGCTGAGAAAGTAGAATTTGTTAATGCAAGTTTAACTGACCTTCAAGAACGTAGTAATCATCTAAAATGCACTATAAATAACAGACAACACGTTTTAGAATCTATGCTTAAGGATGAGGTAAAAATGATTACAATAGCTTTTATTGAAGAAGACACAGTTATTGTAAATGAAATTAAAGCCCTTTTAGCTACCGATAAAGAAGTTAAACGAGAACTATTCGCTTTAATTGAAACCTTACAGCCTAAAGTTAAAACGCAAAAGTATCCGATTTTATAATACTCTTAACTAAATATTACCTATGTCTAATCCAATTTATATATCGGCCGATGAGGCCATGTTGCATGTAAAATCTGGTAATCGCGTGTTCATTCACGGCGGCGCTGCAACTCCAGTACCTTTGGTAGGGGCCCTACAACTTAGGCATCATGCACTTCAAGATATAGAGTTAGTGAGTATTACTACATTGGGTGATGTCAATTTTGACAACCCAGCACATCAAAAATCTTTCTTTTTCAATTCATTATTTGTTTCAAATGCAACAAGAAATGTAGTAAATAGTGAGCATGGCGATTATGTGCCCATCTTTTTAAGTCAAATTCCTCAACTTTTCCGAAAAAATATTTTGCCCATTGATGTTGCCCTAATTCAAGTTTCACCACCCGATCTTCATGGCTTTTGTTCGTTAGGCACATCTGTTGATATTGCTAGAGCAGTAGTTGATACCGCAAAATATATTATCGCACAAGTAAATCCCTTAATGCCGCGCACACATGGGGATGGCTTTGTTCATATCGATAAAATCGACGCCCTAGTTTGGTATAATCGACCGTTGCCAGAAATAGACTATTCGAATGAGGTTAACGATGCAGTGAAAAAAATAGGGCTGCATGTAGCCTCACTAGTAGAAGATGGTGCAACCTTGCAAATGGGTATTGGAAGTATTCCCGATCAGGTATTAAAAAATTTAACTCATCATCAAAACTTAGGCATGCACACAGAAATGTTTTCGGATGGAGTTATTCCTTTAATGGAGAGTGGGGTAATTAATAATACCCAAAAGAAGTTAAACAAAGGCCTTTCCGTAACTTCATTCATTACGGGTACGCGTAGATTATACGATTTTGTCGATGATAATCCTGCCATCAGGCTGATGGACATCAGTTATGTAAACGATACGAGCATCATTAGGCAAAACCCAAAAGTTACGGCAATAAATAGTGCAATCGAAATTGATTTAACAGGTCAGGTTTGTTCTGACTCCATTGGTACTTATCAATATTCGGGCATTGGGGGGCAAATGGATTTTATCCATGGCGCCTCTTTATCAGAAGGTGGAAAACCCATTATTGCTATTCCGTCTCAAACCAATAAAGGCATTAGTCGGATTGTACCCTTTTTAAAGGAAGGGGCAGGAGTAGTTACCACTCGAGGCCACGTACACTGGGTAGTAACCGAATATGGTATTGTAAATTTATTTGGTAAAAGCTTAAAAAAGCGCGCGCAAGCCCTTATTGGCATTGCACATCCCGATCACAGAGAAATGCTTGAGATTTCATTTTTTGAAAGGTTCGGACATTTAATCAACGCATAATTTCACCTATTGAACAAGTACCTGTAAAGGCACCTGGCGAAAATCAAATCCTCATCAAGGTGGTAACAAGCGGTGTATGGGAAACGCTATGCGAAAGCCAGCAAAACGGCGGATACAGTGTAGATGGTGGATATGCAGAATATGTAATTATTGATGCAAGAAGGCGCTAACTGCCTTAAGAAGAAAAGGTACAATATCATTAAATGGGTTGCCCCCAGGTAGTTTTGATCTTCCAATTTTTGAAACGGTATTGAATAGGTATACCGTTAGGGGATCTATTGTAGGTACGCAAAAGATATGCAAGAAGCAATTGCTTTCGCTGTTGAAGGAAAGGTAAAAGCTACCGTTCATGCGGCAAAGCTGGAAGATATAAATGAAATATTAGAACAGTTGAAAAAGGGAGAGATTGAAGGTAGAATTGTTTTAGAAATTTAAAAACTGATAAATGTCACTTTTTTAGCTGATGCTAACAATTTTAACATCTGTGTTAAGTAATAATTTTGAAATAAATAATTTCTTAAAATGGTTCACAAATTTCATATTCCAGTGTTAGGCTTAGGCTATTCTATCGATACCCCATTAAAAGTTGCCAGATATGGCATTTCTTCTGTTGTTTCTGTTGTTGATGATGAGTTAATCGAAAGGATACGTAAATACCATACAGAACAAAATGATCTAGAATTTATACCAATACCCAAAAAGAGTATCAATAGTAGGGCGAAGCGAATTACTAGCTATCTCAATCTGATGGATAAGTTGATTCAATTACAATTTGTAACACTAAAAAAACTGTCTTTTGTAGAGGGGAATGACTTGTGCCAGTATTTCGAGCTTTTGCCAAACGATTCGCAACTCAAACAGGGGTATGAGTTGATGATGGATTATCCAGATGGCGAACGTAAGAAAATTTTCCAGAACATTCTGAAAAAGCGAATGAAAATAGGCAGCATCGATGTAAATATCATGGCTAAAGTTGATAAACAAAATTTTAGCAATAACGAATATTTGGGCGACGATTATACCGATGCTCTTGCGGCATTAAGAGGCTTTGCACTAAGTTGTTTAACCACATCGGTAATTTTATCGGCTGGAATGAACCCGAAACTATATAGCTATATCAGTCAGTTTGATGATTTTTTTCCTGATGAAAATGGAGAATTAAGGAAGCAAATTATCTTGAAGGTGAGCGATTTTAGGTCGGCATTTATTCAAGCTAAATTTTTAGCGAAAAAGGGAATATGGGTATCCGAATTCAGGATCGAATCGGGCTTAAATTGTGGTGGACATGCATTTGCGACCGAGGGTTATTTATTGGGGCCAATTTTAGAAGAATTTAAGCAAAATAAAACGAGTCTATTAACAGTGCTATTTGATCTGTATCGTACAGCATTAGCAGAAAATCGTAATCCGATGACGGAGCCTCCAAAACAACGCATTACCGTGCAAGGCGGGATTGGTACCTCATCAGAAAATGAATTTTTATTAAAATATTATGGTTTGGATGCAACAGGTTGGGGAAGCCCATTTTTATTGGTACCAGAAGTAACCAATGTAGATGAAACTACGCTAAAAAAATTAGTTGAAGCAAAGGAAGATGATTATTACCTCAGTAATTCATCACCATTGGGTATACTATTTAATAATTTTAAAGGAAGCAGTATCGAACAGCAACGTTTAAGCAGAATTGAAAAGGGCAGGCCAGGTAGTCCATGCACTAAAAAGTATTTGTGTACAAATACCGAATTTACTGAACAACCAATTTGCACAGCATCAAGAGAATATCAGCGTTTAAAAATTAATCAATTGGATACCTTACAACTACCTAAAACGGCTTACGAACAGCAATTTAATACCATTACAGAAAAAATTTGTTTGTGTGAAGGGCTATGCGCTTCGGTTTATTTGAAAGATAAAATTATTAAGCCTAAAGAAAGTACTGCGGTATCGATATGCCCAGGGCCAAATTTGGCTTATTTCTCAAACACTTACACACTTCAAGAAATGGTAAATCATATTTATGGAAAGCTCGATTTGCTTGATAATGTAAAAAGACCCCATTTTTTTATAAAGGAGTTAAATCTTTATATCGATTACCTTCAAAAAGAAATTCAAGGTCAGGTAAAAGAGTTAAATGATAAAAAATGGAAACAATTATCGAAGTTTAAAGCACAGTTAATTAATGGTGTTGAGTATTATAAATCGCTTTTTGTAACGATAGAAAACCGATTTACTTTCGAAACAAACTATCTATTTGTCGAACTTTTGCAAGCCGAAACTAAGCTTGCAAATACCCTAATTTAGTGATTAAATTTCAGCTATATTTGAATGAAATCATTAGCAATGCAAAGAGAGAAATTATTAATCGCGATTATCGAAAATGCGATAGATGGGATCATTACGATTGATGATAAGGGCTTAATCGAAAATATAAACCCTGCAGGCTTGGAGCTATTTGGCTATTCGGGAAGAGAAGATCTTTTGGGTAAGAATGTATCTGTTTTAATGCCAGAGCCCGATAAACATCGTCACGATAGCTATTTAGCCAACTACGAGCATACAGGTGAAAAAAAAATTATTGGAATTGGGCGTGAAGTAACTGGAAAAAAAAGGGATGGCACTACATTTCCATTTAGGCTAGGGGTTAGTGAGATTAAATTTAGTGATAGAAGAATTTATACTGGGTTTATCCACGATCTGAGCCGACAAAAGGAAGACGAAATAAAAATAAAAAGTTATACAGAGGAATTAGAAATTAAAGTAAAAGACAGAACACAAGAACTCATTCGATCAATTAACGAACTTGAAACAGCCAAAGAGCACATGAGTGCACTTTTTCAAAAAGAGAGAGAACTTAATCAACTTAAAACACGATTTGTATCTATGGCCTCTCATGAATTTCGTACGCCTTTAAGTTCTATCCAATTATCGGCTTCATTAATCGATAAATATGTAGCCAAGCACGACTCATCTAGCGTGGAGAAACATACCACTAAAATCAAAAATTCAATCAATAACCTCACTACCATTTTAAATGATTTTCTTTCTTTAGAAAAGCTAGAAGCTGGTAAAGTTGAAGCAAAATTAAGTTGGTTTGATATGATCGCTTTTTCTGAGGAAATTACTGAAGAAATGCAGTTAATGAGTAAACAAAACCAGTTAATTGTATATGAACATAAAGGTACCACTGCACAAGTTTTATTAGATCAAAATCTGTTGAAAAATTGTATCATTAATCTCATTTCCAATGCTATAAAGTATTCTGGAGAAGATACCATGATCCAGTTTAATAGCATTATTAACGATCATGAACTGATTATTGATATAAAAGACAATGGAATAGGTATTCCTGCATCCGAAATCAATAATTTGTTCGAACCATTTTTTAGAGCGCACAATACAGGTGACATTCCTGGTACGGGTTTGGGACTAAATATTGTGAAGCGGTATGTAGGATTAATGAATGGTACCTGTACTTGCGAAAGCGAACAAAATTTAGGTACTACATTTAAACTGCATTTTAAATTCTAATAGAATCACGACCATGAGAAAAGTATTAATTATAGAAGATAGTGACGACATTAGAGAAGGTATCGTAGAAATACTAGACATGGCTGGCTACGAAACTTATGCGGCTAAAAATGGTAAATTAGGAGTAGAACTGGCCATTAAAAGTATTCCAGACATTATCTTATGTGATATTATGATGCCCGAATTGGATGGTTATGGCGTATTGTATCTTTTGCAAAAAAATCTGAAAACTGCAACGATACCGTTCATATTCATGACAGCAAAGGCCGAAAGAGCCGATATGCGAAAAGGAATGGAAATGGGAGCAGATGATTATCTCACCAAACCATTTGATGATGTAGAGCTATTTAATGCGATCGAAAGTAGATTGAAAAAAAAGACTAAACCTCAAGGCTTTAAATCTATACCCGGTGATAAAGATTCATTATTTGTGGCATTAAGAGCTAAAGGAAAAATCAGATCCCTTTTAAGTAAGCAGATTATCTATGTAGAAAACGATGAACCCGCGTATTTGTATTTTGTTAAAAAAGGGCAGGTTAAGACATACAAACGTGCTAAAGATGGTCGAGAACTATCTTCAACGCTTTATCATGATGGCGATTTTTTTGGTTATGAGAGTTTGTGTAAATCTTCATTATATACCGATAATGCAGCCACATTGAGCGACTCGGAATTGATAATCATTGCAAAGGCCGATTTTATGGATTACTTGCTTAATCATCAAGAAATTGCGGCTACTTTTATCGATCTTTTATCAGGCAGTGTGCAAGAAAAGGAAGAACAAATGCTTCGTTTAGCCTATTTTTCGGTACGCAAACGCGTTGCCGATGCACTGATACAGGTGGCTCAAAAATTTGGCGACCAAAATTCTGATGATTGTATCTTAAAAATATCAAGAGACGATTTAGCTGCATTGGTAGGCACAGCAAGCGAAACCGTAAGCCGCATGCTGGCCGATTTTAAAGATGAAAAGCTTATTGAGAAGAACGGAAATGCCATTCATATTTTATCGATTGAAAAATTAAGGAATGTGAAGCAGTAATAAATGATGAATATCACTTTTTGAAATAATTAATCTCATAGCGCTTGTAACTCTTTTCATATAATTTTGTATACAAGAAAATATGCAGAATGAAAGCGATAGCCTATAACATCAGAGCTCAGGAAAAGGAATGGCTCATATTAGCCAATCATAAAAAACACGACATTACTATTATTGCCAATAGTTTAACACTTGACACTTTGCCTTTTTCTAATGGGAAAGAAGCATTAATTGTTTTTAATGAAGACTTGCTCGATGCTCCAATAATTTTGGGATTAAAAGCTTTAGGTATAAAATATATAGCTACTTCTTCTTTTGAGTATACACATATCGACCTTCAGGCAGCTAAAGAAGCAGGGCTAAAAATAGCTAATATCCCATTTAGAAATGGTGGAGATTTAGAAAATATGCATCAAGTGATTAAAAATTTAGACAATTGGGCCGCTGGTAAATGCGTAGGAGATGCCTGTTGTTGCCAAAACGATTGTGCCATTAAATCTTTGTCCAAATGAGCACCAATAAACTACTTAAAAAATATAATGTAGCTGCGCCAAGGTATACCAGTTACCCAACTGTGCCATATTGGGAAAGTGAGAGTTTTAGTGAACAAAAATGGTTAACAGCATTAAAAAATAGTTATAACATTTACAAGCAGGAAGGTATTAGTTTATATATTCACTTACCTTTTTGCGAAAGCTTGTGTACTTATTGCGGATGCAATACTCGAATAACAAAAAATCATGGTGTAGAGCTTCCGTACCTAAAAGCAGTAATTAAAGAGTGGGAAATATACTGCTCCTTTTTAGGTGAACGACCAAAAATAAAAGAGCTTCATCTTGGCGGAGGTACACCTACATTCTTTAATGCAGAGAATTTAAAAACACTTATTTTAGGCATTACTCATCAAGAGAAGAGCGAAATAGCTTGCTCCTTTGAAGGTCATCCTGATAATACCAATATTCAACATTTGCAAACTTTATATGCGCTAGGTTTTAAGCGATTAAGCTTAGGTATTCAAGATTTTGATCCTAAGGTACAACTGATGATTAACCGCTTTCAAACACCAGAACAAGTTGCCAAAATAACAAGTGAAGCAAGGGCAATTGGTTACGAATCGATTAATTTTGACCTGATTTATGGCCTCCCCTCTCAAAATTTATTAGGTTTAAGCGAAACGATAACCGAAGTAATACACATGAAACCTGAGCGTATTGCATTTTATAGTTATGCTCATGTTCCATGGATCAAGTCTGGTCAGCGTCATTTCGACGAAAATGACATTCCACAGGGTGATGAAAAATTTGCCCTTTATCAAATGGGAAGAGAAATGTTAATGAGAGCAGGCTATCAAGAAATAGGTATGGATCATTTTGCATTAAAGAAAGATAGCTTATATGAAGCAAGTTTGAATGCAAGTTTACACCGTAATTTTATGGGATACACCGATCAACATACAAAAATCTTAATTGGCTTAGGCGTGTCATCCATTAGCGATTGCCATACTGCTTTTGCTCAAAATAGCAAGACGGTAGAAAGTTATCTTAATCACGTAGAAAATGGCACATTGTCTATAGAAAAAGGACATCTGTTAAACGATATGGATCTTAGCATTAGACAACATATTTTAAACCTCATGTGCAAAGGTGCTACTCATTTTGATGATCCAATCCCTCCAACTATAAAAAATAGATTAGTGCCATTGTTAGCAGATCGTTTAATTGAAATCGAAAACCATGAAGTACGTGTAGCAACTTTGGGGAAATCTTTTCTCCGAAATATATGCATGGCATTTGACGAGCGTTTATGGAAATTCAAGCCCAATACCACTCTATTTAGTAAAGCTTTATAGTCATGGAAATTTTAAAAGCTATAAGGTGTTACCACTGTGGTGAAGAAATTTCGAGCATCGATTTACTTTACGATCAAAAACATTTTTGTTGTGCAGGCTGTAAAAGCGTATATCAAATTCTTTCCGAAAATAACTTGTGCGCTTATTACACCTATAATGACACACCTGGAAGTAGGTTAGATGAGAATACCCATTTAGCCTATTTAGACGAGCCCGCTATCGTTACCCAATTGATAGATTATAAAGATGAAGAAAATACAATAATCACATTTTATATTCCATCTATCCATTGTAGTTCGTGCATTTGGTTGCTAGAACATCTGTATAAAATAGATCCCGCCATATTTAGCTCGAGGATCGATTTTTTAAAAAAGGAAGTCACCATTGGCTTTAAACATCAAGATATTACGCTCCGTAATTTGGTGCAAACCTTAATGCACGTTGGTTACGAACCTGCTATTAATTTACAAGATGTGACAAAGGAGAACACAAACTCAGTGAATAAAATTTTAATTCTTAAAATTGCGATTGCTGGTTTTTGCATGGGTAATGTTATGCTTTTCAGCTTTCCAGCCTACTTTGGATTATCTAGTTTAGAAAAGCAATTTCAAGATTTATTTGGTTGGTTAAATCTAGTTTTTACTATCCCAGTGGTATTTTATTGCGCTAAAGATTATTTTATTTCTGCCATTACAAGCTTAAAGCATAAACATGTTAATTTAGATACACCATTGGCCTTAATCATTGCTGTGCTTTTTTTAAGAACAGCTTTTTCAGTACTATTTACAAATGATGCTGGTTTTGCAGATACTTTAACAGGTTTGGTATTTTTACTATTGATGGGTAAATGGGTGAAACAACGTACTTACCACCACATCTCATTTGATCGAGATTATAGGTCGTATTTTCCGATTGCAATTACCACCCTAAAAGAAGGAATAGAAAAGCCAGTGGCTATTAATGAATTAGCAATTGGCGATCGATTATGGATTAGAAATGGAGAATTGGTGCCAGCCGATTCGATTTTAATGAAGGGTGATGCTTGGATGGACATGAGCTTTGTGACGGGCGAAATAGAACCAAAACAAAAGGTTTTAGGAGAAATCATTTATGCAGGTGGTAAGCAAATAGGCGAGTCAATCGAAATTGAAGTGGTTAAATTGGCTTCACAAAGTTACCTCACCAGCCTATGGAACAAGGAACATTATACAGGTAAAACCACACAGAATTTTAACGATAGCATAGCGAAATATTTTAGCCTTTTAGTGTTTTTAATTGCTTTTTCAGCAATGGGCTATTGGTTTGTTAACCAAAACACCTACAAAGCCTGGGCTGCATTTACTGCCGTAATTATTGTTGCATGCCCATGTGTATTGGCTTTAAGTACACCGTTTACCCTATCAGCTATATTATCAGTTTTTGATAAGAAGGGCTTCTATGTTAAAAATACAGATGCAGTAGAACAATTGGCACATTGTAATTCTATTGTTTTCGATAAAACAGGCACTTTAAGCACAGCCGAAAATGCAAGTGTAAATTTTTTAGGTACACTAACTGTGGAAGAAAATAAATTAGTGGTTTCACTCTTAAATCACTCTTCACACCCTTTGAGCAGGCAGATTGTAAAGAGTCTTAATTGCACTCATTTTTATCCAATTTCGAAATATAAAGAAACAGCAGGAAAGGGGATTAGTGGCTTAGTAAATAATAAAATGGTGTATGCTGGTAGTCAACGTATTTTACCATTCGAAATTCAAACAAAGCAAAAAAGTGGCGTTCATATTGTGATTGATCGTACATATAAGGGTGTTTTTTGTGTCGAACAGCAATGGCGCACTGGTTTATCAACACTTATTTCTATCTTATCAAAGCAATTTAAGTTAAAGGTGTTATCGGGCGATACCAATAGAGACGAACAGGCACTTCGAACTTTTTTCGCACCACAAACGATCCTTGAATTTGAACAAAATCCACATCAAAAACTAGATTCCGTTTTAACACAACAAAAAAATGGGGAAAAGGTAATGATGCTTGGTGATGGTTTAAATGATGCTGGAGCATTAAAACAAAGCGATTTTGGGATTGCCCTAACCGACAACATCAATAATTTTACACCAGGCTGCGATGCCATTTTAAAGGGTAGTTCGCTTCCGTATTTACCCAATTTTTATCAGCTTAGCAAAGATGGGATAAAGATTATTAAAATCAGCTTTGCGATAGCGATTAGTTACAATTGTATTGGGATCTACTATGCTGTTCAAGGCACCCTTTATCCATTACTAGCCGCTATTTTAATGCCAATTAGCACCATTACTATTATTAGTTTTACCACAATTGCAACTCGGTTTTTTGCACATAGAAACAAACTTATATGACTATACTCTATTTTTTAATTGGTTGTAGCATTGTAATGGCCTTAATTTTTTTGGCCGCGTTTTTCTGGTCGCTCAGAGATGGCCAACAAGATGATATGGTTACCCCAGGTATTCGGGTGTTATTTGATGATGAAATTTCACCGTCATCCGATGAAGACAAAATAAGTGACAAAAATCACTTTTCTGAGTAATACCTATCAACTGTCAATTAAGGCTTGTTAAATATCTTTGTTTCATCACAAAACAATCAGTATGCAGTTAGAAAAATTTACGTATGACAACAAAATTGTTCGCAATTTTGGACTGGCTACCCTAATATGGGGAATTATTGGCATGACCGTGGGGCTTTTAATAGCCATGCAGTTATTTAAGCCAAGTATGAATTTGGGCAACCAATACACCACTTTTGGTCGTATTAGGCCCTTACACACCAATGCAGTTATCTTTGCCTTTGTCGGAAACGCCATTTTTATGGGTGTTTATTATTCACTGCAACGCCTGCTAAAAGCAAGGATGTTTAGCGATGTACTTAGTAAAATTCACTTTTGGGGTTGGCAACTTATTATCGTTTCGGCCGTAATTACCTTACCATTGGGCTTTACCACATCGCATGAATATGCTGAACTCGAATGGCCAATTGATATTGCCATAACGCTAATATGGGTTGTTTTTGGTATTAATATGTTCGGTACCATCCTTAAAAGAAGAGAGCAACACCTTTATGTGGCCATTTGGTTTTACATCGCTACATTTGTAACCATTGCTGTACTTCATATTGTAAATTCTTTCGAACTCCCAATTTCATTCTTAAAAAGCTACTATGTGTATGCAGGTGTACAAGATGCATTGGTACAATGGTGGTATGGGCACAATGCAGTGGCATTTTTCCTTACTACGCCTTATTTGGGGATGATGTATTATTTTTTGCCAAAAATGGCGAATCGACCAGTTTATTCCTATAAATTAAGTATCCTGCATTTTTGGTCACTCATTTTTATTTACATCTGGGCAGGCCCTCACCATTTATTATACACATCGCTACCGGGTTGGGCGCAATCTTTAGGCGTGGCTTTTTCCATTATGCTTATTGCACCAAGTTGGGGGGGGATGATTAATGGTTTATTAACCTTAAGGGGAGCATGGGATAAAGTTCGTGAAGACGTTAATCTAAAGTTTATGGTGGTAGCGCTAACGGCCTATGGGATGGCTACTTTCGAAGGGCCAATGTTATCTCTTAAGCAAATTAATGGTGTGGCTCACTTTACCGATTGGATTGTTGCACATGTACATGTAGGTGCGTTGGGGTGGAATGGATTTTTAACTTTCGGTATAATGTATTGGTTAATTCCTCGTATTTATAAAACCGAGTTATATTCGAAGAAAATGGCTTCATTCCATTTTTGGATAGGTACATTGGGAATCATTTTTTATGCTGTACCAATGTATTGGGCAGGTTTTACGCAAGGTTTAATGTGGAAAGAGTTTACGCCAGATGGATTGCTTAAATACCCTAATTTTTTAACCACCACCCTTCAAATTATTCCAATGCACGTGCTGCGGTCGATAGGAGGAGCTTTGTATTTAACAGGAGTAATTGTAATGGCATTTAACCTCGGTAAAACGATGTTGAAAGCAAAATTGGTAGCCGATGAACCTGCCGAAGCTATGCCTTTAGCAAAAAATATAAACATTACCGATCCGGCCGATCAAAAGTGGCACCGTGCGTTAGAGCGTAAGCCCATGAAATTTATGATACTTGCTTTAATTGTTATTCTAATTGGCGGTATGGTAGAGATGATGCCTACATTTATGATACAATCGAACATTCCCACTATAGCAAGCGTTAAACCCTACTCGCCACTCGAACTGCAAGGCAGAGACCTCTATATCCGCGAGGGCTGTGTAAATTGTCATACACAAACTGTTCGTCCGTTCCGTTCTGAAACCGAGCGTTATGGAGATTATAGTAAAGCGGGAGAATTTGTGTACGATCATCCATTTTTATGGGGTAGCAAACGAACTGGTCCCGATTTGCATCGCATAGGCGGAAAATACACCAATGCTTGGCACTTTAACCATATGTTAGATCCTACTTCAATGTCGCCAGGAAGTATTATGCCCCCTTATCCATGGCTAATAAAACAACAGTTAGACACTACCACTACGGCGATCAAAGTGAGAGCTATGCAAACCCTTGGTGTACCTTATGTAAGCGGTTATGATGTAGTTGCAAATACCGAACTACAAGCACAGGCAGATAGTATTGCTAAAGATTTACAACAAAATAATATTAAAGTTAAAAGCAATCGAGAAATTATTGCCCTTATAGCATATTTGCAACGTATGGGTACAGATATTAAAGCCAATAAATTTACCATTCCATCAAACCAATAGTTATGTTCAAGCAAATTAAAGACCTAGCAGGAGGAGAATATTACCTCATCACTTCACTTCTTATTTTTATGGTGTTTTTTATCATAGTTGGAGTATACCTGATTAAGTTAAATAAAAATTATATAGACCAAATGAGCCAAATGCCAATTAATGAACCTCAACTTAACGAAGATGAAAATATTGATTGCTAGCTTCAATTTAAGTATTACCGAGATACTAATTATCGCTTTATTAGTGTTTGTAGTGGTTTTACTTTTTGTAACCATTGTATTATTCAATGCATTTAAGATTACACTTAAAGCGCAAAATAATCCACAGCCCTATCATAAATATGATGCCCCTTTACCATTAGCCTATGAAGATTGGCTAAAGCAAAAAAAGAGTAAGCCTAATATTTGGACCAAGCTATTAAGTTTAAAGCCGATCGAAAAGGAAGAAGAGTTGATTATTCCTCATGCGTACGATGGGATTCACGAACTTAACAATCCTGTACCTACTTGGTTCAACGTGCTTTTTTATGGGTCGATAATTTTTGGTTTAGGCTACTTCTATTACTATCATGTCGGTGAGTATGGTCCAAAACAAGATCAAGAATATGAGAATGAAATGGTACAAGCAGCGACAGATAAGAAGATTTTTTTAGCAAAATCTGGCGAAAAATACGACGAAAGTTCGGTTAAATTAGATCAAAATTTAATTGTAAGTGGAAAGCAGGTTTTTAACACCAACTGTGTGGCTTGTCATGGTGAAAAGGGGCAAGGTACCGTTGGCCCTAATCTTACCGATGAGTTTTGGTTACACGGAGGAAGTATTGCCTCTATTTTTAAAACCATCAAATATGGCGTGCCTGCAAAGGGGATGGTAAGTTGGGAGAAAAACCTAAGCGCAAAAAATATTGCTGAATTAAGCAATTACATTTTATCGCTAAATGGAACTAAACCAGCCAATGCTAAAGCACCGCAAGGTGACGTATATAAAGAGGAAAGTGCAGTTGACACAATTGGAAATGGAAATACAACAAAACAATAAAAAGGGACGAAATTTTCTATATCCGAAAAAACCTTCGGGCAAATTGTATACTTATCGTAAATGGGTAAGTTATGTTTTGTTGTTTTTTTTGTTTAGCTGTCCGTTTGTAAAGTTAAATGGTGAACAATTGGTGCTGCTTAATTTCATAGAACGAAAGTTTGTGTTTTTTGGGTTGATTTTTACCCCGCAAGACTTTTACTTATTCGCTTTGGCAATGATGATTTTTATAATTTTCATTGTTTGCTTTACCGTTGTTTTGGGGAGATTATGGTGTGGTTGGGCTTGTCCGCAAACTATATTTATGGAAATGGTATTTAGGAGAATAGAATATTGGATAGAGGGAGATGCCAATCATCAAAAAAAACTAGATGCCCAAAATTGGAATACAGAGAAAGTATTGAAAAAGGGGAGTAAGCATTTTCTATTTTTAATCATTTCTTTCGGTATCGCTAATACATTTTTAGCGTATTTAATTGGTGCTGATCAGCTGTATAAAATTATAACCGAGCCTGTAGTTTTACACATTTCAGGTTTCTTATCCATTTGTTTATTTACACTTATTTTTTATGGGGTGTTTGCTTATGTGAGGGAGGTGGTGTGTACGGTTATTTGTCCATATGGGCGTTTACAAGGTGTATTGCTCGATAATCAGAGTTTAATTGTGGCCTATAATGAAAAAAGAGGAGAGCCCCGAGGTCACTTGCAAAAAAATCAAACTGTTAATTTGAATGGCGATTGTATCGATTGTGGTTTATGTGTTCAGGTTTGTCCAACTGGGATCGATATTCGGCAAGGCACTCAATTAGAATGTGTAAACTGCACTGCGTGTATTGATAGCTGTAATGAAGTGATGATCAAGATCAATAAACCAATAAATTTAATTGGTTTTTATACTCAGGATTTTATTCAACATCAAAAACCATTTAAGTTAAGTTTAAGAGCGTATGGTTACGCTGCTGTACTGATGATAGTTATGATTATTTTTTCGAGTCTAATTTACAGGCGACAAGATGTTGAAACTACAGTATTACGAGCTAGTGGTACCTTATATCAGGTTAATACCGACGGTACAATAAGTAATTTATACCATGCAGAACTCATCAATAAAACCAATAAGGATGTTAAATTTAAATTTAGATCTAAAGAGTTGACAGATCAAATCAAATTTATCCAACTACCAAAATTATTACAAAAGGAAGGGAGTACACAGCTAACTTTCTTTCTTATTAAAAAAGCGGAGACGATAAAAGAATACAAGTCAGCAGTTGCTTTTGAAGTAATTTCCGATGGGAAGATCATCAGCACTGCTAAAACTACATTTTTCTCCCAGCCCTAGATAATTTGGTCTAACTATTTTATACTAACTACTAAATACTAAAAAAAATGAATTGGGGAACAAAAATCGTTTTAGGCATGATCACTTTTATGCTCTTTATTGTTGCAATGGTAGTATATATGTTTAGTGTGCATGGAAATGATGCATTAGTTGATGAAGATTATTATGAAAAAGGCATCAATTATAATCAAGAATATAACGCTATTCAAAATGTGCTTTTCGATAAAGCAGAACCAAATATAAATATTGCAAAAAATCAAATTATCATTAAACTAAAAGATAGTGCAAATTATGAAATTAAATTAATGCGTCCATCTACCGTAAAAAATGATATCTATAAAAAGGGAACTACCGTAAGTAATAACAACTTAATTTTAATTGATCGTGTAAATATGCATACTGGCTTATGGTTTTTAGAACTAAAATGGATAAGCAAAGGCAAAAATTATTTATTTAAAGACAACATCAGGTTGTGAGCAATTTACCCTTGGCTTTTATATTAGGTTTACTTGGTAGTTTACACTGCGCAGTAATGTGCGGACCAATTATGCTTAGTTTACCACTAGAAAAAACGAGTTACTTAAAATCGGCTTTCCAGCTGCTGCTTTATCAATTTGGGCGAATCTTAATTTATACAATATTAGGCGTATTTGTAGGCTATATTGGAAGTAGTTTTACAGTTTTTGCAAGCCAAGAAACACTAAGTTTTATCATAGGTTTGCTTTTGGTTGTTTTTACTTTATTACATTTTAGCGGTAAGTATGCTACATCATTAGGATATTTTCAGGCTAAACTCCTATCTCCTATTGGTAAATTAATGGGTCGTTTATATGGCTTACCTTTATGGGGTTTTTTTGCTGGGATGTTAAACGGACTCATCCCATGTGGTATGGTATATTTAGCTTTAGCTACAGCCTTAAATTCGGCCTCGGTAAAAGAGGCGAGTACTTTTATGCTTCTTTTTGGATTAGGAACATGTCCACTTATGTTGATGGTATCCTTAGGTGGCGTATATTTAAAGCGCTATATCAAATTTAATCCAAATAAATTGGTTCCTTGGTTTATGTTATTTATCGGAACATTGTTCATTCTCCGTTCAGCAAATTTAGGCGTTCCATTTTTATCACCACATCATTCTAGTCATGTACATAGCAATGTGGAAGTTTGTAGGTAGTTTTACTGATACCAATCAATTTTTAACCTGTTAAGCATCATTTAAATAATTACCATTGTCTGCTACTTTTGATTAAGAAATTAATTAAAACAGACCATGAAAATCTTTTTCAAATCCCAGTTCCTCTGGAACAGTATCAAAATTGCAATATTACTTGTTCTGCTATCTCCACAGGTGATTATGGCTCAATCTATTTACAAACTAACGCCAAATAAAAACGCTAAAGTTATCGTAAATGGCAAATCAAATGTACACGATTGGGAAATGACCTCAACTGGCATTGAAAGCCAAGGTGTGTTTAAATTCAATTCGAAAGATGAATTAATCGGTTTATCAGCTTTCAATTTTACCGTTTTGGCGAAATCGCTAAAAAGTGGTAAATCATCAATGGATAGCAGAACTTATAAAAGCATAAAGGCAGATGAGTTTCCGAAAATTAGCTATAAGCTTACGTATGCTGAAGTAACTATGGTTCAGGCCAATAAGTACTCGATACAAACCACAGGTCTTTTAACCATTGCGGGTAAAACACAAAGCATTTCAATGAAAGTTATGACTTTGGTAAACGCCGATCAAAGTATCAGCTGCCATGGTGCCGAAAAATTAATGCTAACCGATTATGGTATCGAACCTCCAAGTTTTATGCTCGGTGCTATGAAAGTAGGGAACGATTTGATTATCAAATTCGATCTCAGTTATGCGAAACCAAATTATACTAAATAATAAATTCCACATTTTAATTATACAATCATGAACTATAAACGCGCTACACTTAAATTTACTGTCCTAACTTTAATTATTATAGGCTTTTTAACCTCCAATGCACAGGCACAGGTAAGTAACCTCCGCCCTTACGATAAATCAGGAATCAATGCTTTCGAAACCCCAAAAGATAGCAATGCGGTGTTTGAGAAGCTGAAAGTACAATTTGGTGCTGGTTTCACACAATCTTTTCAAGGTTTAAAACACGAAAATGTATCTGGCGGCTTATATAAAATTACACCTGGATTTAATACTGCTAACGCTAATTTGTTTATGGACGTACAATTGGCTGCAGGTATTCGTTTAAACTTAACAAGCTACCTTTCATCTCGTCACCATAACGAAACTTGGGTAAAAGGGGGATACATCCAGTTTGATGAGTTACCATTTAAAGGCACACTATGGAAAGATATCATGTCGGTAACGACTATTAAAGTTGGCCACATGGAAATTAACTATGGCGATCAGCATTTTCGCAGATCAGATGGCGGACAAACGATATACAATCCATTTATTGAAAATTATATCATGGATGCCTTTGCAACTGAAATCGGCGGAGAAGTGCTTGTACAAAAAAATGGATTATTTGGAATGATTGGTGTGTCCAATGGTATGATTAAGGGAAATATCGATGAATTGGTAGCTACCGCACAAGATGAAAATATACACAAATCGCCGGCTATTTATTTTAAAGGGGGATTTGATAAACAATTAAATGAAGACTTAAGGTTTCGCTTTGCAGCATCTTATTACAGCAATAACAGCTCTGGCGGACAAACTTTATTCGGTGGCGATCGTGCCGGCTCTAATTACTTTATGGTGATGGAAAAAGCAGGAGGCAATGCAGCTACGAATGCGTTTTCAGGTCGTTTAAACCCTGGTTTTAGCAAAAAAGTAAATGCATTGCAATTAAATGGCTTCGTGAAATTACAAGGTTTC
This sequence comes from Pedobacter sp., assembly GCA_014377775.1. Lineage (GTDB taxonomy): Bacteria > Bacteroidota > Bacteroidia > Sphingobacteriales > Sphingobacteriaceae > Pedobacter. The sequence continues at coordinate 18,419 of JACMOW010000301.1, forward strand.
GAAATATTTGCCACTTATGAAAGTGCAAAAGGAAGAACAAAATTTGAAACTTCCGAAAGAAAAGCTGAGCAAATTGCCATAGATGGTGTATATCGCTTTGGTGAAACAGAAAATTTCTTTATTGGAGCTAGATTTAATGGAGTGAAAGCAAGACTAGCCAACATTACTGCTACTCCTTCCGTTACCTACGCAAACGATGTAAAAGTAGATCGTTTAGCTTTTGCGGCTGGTTGGTTTATGACTAAAAACATCTTGCTAAAGGGAGAGTATGTTAAACAACAGTATAAAGATTTGCCAACTGCCGATTATCGTAATGGTGGCGAGTTTAGTGGTTATGTAATTCAAGCCGTTGTTGGGTTTTAAAAATAAAATAAAATTAAAAAGCAGGAAGCTAATCAGTTTTCTGCTTTCTATCTAAAATAACTCATGTTAATGCGCATACTTTTTCTAATCCTTACCCTATCTTTAACTAGTTTTACAGCACCTAAACATGCTACTAAATGGGTAATAAGTCAAAATAGTAGTTTAACCATTAATGGGAATACAAATGTAAATAAATTCTCCTGCGCCATATTAAGCTATCCTAAAACGGATACCATCACCATAAATGAAAATACAGCAAATGAAAATTTAATGCTTTCTGGGGTGCTTAGCCTAAATGTAAAAAATTTCGGATGCAATAATGTAATGATGACCCATCAATTTCGGAAAACGTTAAAACAGGAGGAATTTCCTTTTTTATATATTACTTTTTTATCCTTAAAAGAATCTCCAAACCCAAATCAAAAAATAAATTTAATTAAAGGTTTTGTAGCAATAAAAATTGCAGGTGTAATCAAAAAATTCGAAATCTGTTATCAGCTCGAATTTGTAAACAATAACTTAGTGCTTAGGGGTAATCAAGCCATTAAATTCTCTGATTTTAAACTTGTAGCACCACAACGTGTAGGGAAACTTATTAAGGCAAAAGACGATTTAAATGTAGTGTTCGAATTAAAGATGAAAATGGCAGAATA
>JACMOW010000302.1 GCA_014377775.1 Pedobacter sp.
CAAATCTATTAACCTGGATATCGTTTTAATAGAAGAAACTAAAATTTTAGATGAAGTTGTAGTTGTTGGATATGGTACAAGAACCAAGCGTGGTATTTCTACTTCTATCTCTTCCATAACATCAAAAGAAATTACTGCAGCACCGGTTGCTGATGCTGCGCAAGCATTACAGGGAAGAGTAGCAGGTGTTACCATAACACAAGGTAGTGGCGCACCGGGCGGTACAGGTGGGTCGCTGATAAGAATTAGAGGTATTTCGTCTTTAAACTTAACCAACAATCCACTGATAGTAGTTGATGGATACCCTTTACCTGATCAAAATGCAGATAACATTTTGAATTCATTTGGTACGGGTGAAATTGAGCGAATAGATGTTTTAAAAGATGCGGGGTCAACATCTATATATGGTGTAAGAGGTTCAAATGGTGTAATAGTTATTACAACAAAAAGAGGTAAAGCAGGAAGATCAAATTTTAGTGTTGATGTATATAGAGGTGTGCAAGAAGCATGGAGGTTGCCAACTATGCTTAACGCAAGAGAGTATGCTATTGCAAACACGGAAGCTAAAGTAGCTAGTGGTCAGGCACCAATTCCAAAATTGTTAGACTTTAATGGCATAGAGGCAAAGTATGGTAAGGGTACTGATTGGCTTGGGGAAATTTTTAGAAGAGCGGCTATACAAAACGTAACATTGAATGCATCCGGTGGTTCTGATAATGCGCAATATTCTTTCTCTGCGGGCTATTTTAAACAAGATGGTATTGTTTATAACACAGATTTTGAGCGTTTCAATCTTAGGTTTAATGGCGACGTTAAAGTCAATAGTAGAATAAAAATTGGTAACTCATTATCATTAAATAAATTCATTGAAAGAGGCACAGATACCTACACGCCATTTAACAGCAATATTATATTGGCGCTAACTGCTCCTCCTACAGTGCTTGCACGCAACCCCGATGGTAGTTATGCAGGGGGGCTGACCGAGGATAATTATGGTGAACCAAACCCAATTTATGCCTTAGAAGTTCCTAAAAATAAAAACGTAAAATACAGGGTAACAGGTAATATTTTCGCTGAGTTAGAATTGCTTAAAGGGCTGAAATTAAAAACAATGTTTGGTGGAGATTTCACCATGCAGGAAATTACGAGCCTTAACATTGCAATTCCATCAACCGGTGGTAGACCATTCACTTTATCAAGCTATTTTGCCCAAAAAAGTTTAAATCCTGATTATTTGGCCGAGTACACCTTAACGTACGACAAGGTGATTGCCAGCAAGCATAAATTAAATGCCGTTGTTGGTTATACTTTCCAAGAGAGTAGATTTTCTTTTGTTAATGCCTCAAGAGCAGCGCCCACTTTTACATATAACGTTCCTGGCTTAAATAATGTAATCTTTACACCAACAGTTTTTGGTCAAATTAATAATGAAGCACTTGATGGGGTTTCCGGCAGATTAGCTTCTTATATATCTCGTATCAATTACGACTACGACAACAGAGGTTTTTTGGGGCTTTCATTAAGAAGAGATGGTAGTGATAAATTTGGACCTGCTAATAAATTCAGTACATTTTATGCCGTATCTGCTGCATGGCGTTTAACACAGGAACCTTTTTTAAAAAATGTTGCATGGTTAAACGAATTAAAAGTTAGGGGCAGTATTGGTACAGTAGGTAACCAAAATATTCTTCCATACAATTATTTACAAACGATCAATCAAGGTTTTCAATACACTTTTGGTAATTCAAATGGTGCATCCGGTGTAGTAAATGGTGCAGCACCTAGTAGGTCTTTTAACCCTGATATTAGATGGGAGAAAAATGAACAGATTGATTTGGGATTTGATGCCTCACTTTTTAAAAACAGGTTGAACATTAATTTTGATGCTTACCGGCGTCGTTCTAAAGACCTAATCATTAATGTAGCGCCGCCATTGGTTTCAGGTACGTTTGAATCTGTTCCATTTAATACGGGTGTATTACAAAATACAGGGATTGACTTAACGGTATCAGGTGAAATTTATAACAAAAAGCAATTTAGTTGGAGAGCAAATGCAGTATTGGGTGCCTATAAAAATAAAGTTACTTCATTAGGCGTTTCTGCTCTTTTAGACAATGGTGGTTTTCCTAGAATAAATGGTGGAAGTAGAAGAACCACCCTAGGCCAACCTGCAGACTACTTCTTTGGGTTCGTAACTGATGGAATTTTCCAAAATTATAAAGAAATTGCCGCACACGCTGTACAAACACCAGGTAATGATCCAACAAAAAGTACAGCGCCTGGCGATATAAGATTTAAAGATTTAAATGGTGACGGTGTTATTAATGATAAAGACAGAACCAATATTGGTAATTCAAACCCAACTTTTACTTATGGTATAACGAACACATTTGCCTTTAAAAATCTGGAGTTAGCAATTTTCGTTCAAGGTTCTCAAGGTAATAAAGTTTTAAATTTTACGAGATGGTATACTGAGGGTGGTGTAAGCAACGGTAATTATTCTAATGCTGTTTTGGCTCGGTGGACAGGCGAAGGAACAAGCAATTCAATGCCTAGATTAATATTAGATGATCCAAACGGAAACAACAGGGTATCTGACAGATTTGTAGAAGACGCATCTTATATACGCGTTAAAAATGTTAGGTTAAGCTATTCAGTACCCGAAAAATGGGCGAGCCGTTTAAATATTAAGAATACAAAGTTTTATATAAGCGCTCAAAATCTAGTAACCATTACAAATTATTCAGGTTTCGACCCAGAAGTTGGTAATGGTGTTGACTACGGATTTTATCCGCAAGCAAGAACTTTTTTAGCAGGAATAACAATTGATCTGTAAAATTAAAATTGAGTTTTATTATGAAAAATAAATTATTAAAAACGATTGCATTCCTAATTTTCGTTGGAGTGACCTTTACTCAATGTAAAAAAAGTTTGCTTGATATAGAACCGCCAGTACCATTAGGAACTGTAGATAATTATTACAGCAATCAAACAGAAGCTATAAATGCGGTAAATGCAGCATACACGCCACTTTCGGCAATATACAATGGTGCAGCTTGGCACCTTGGAGATATTATGAGTGATGACGCTGACCAAGGCGGCGGAGGTGGGTTAGATGGCGCAGAAACTGCTGAGTTGGAAAATTTTAATGTAACATCCTTCAATCCAATTATCAATTTAATGTGGGCTCAATGCTACTTTGGAATTTTAAGAACCAATCTGGTAATCATAAAAACAGATGCGGTACCAGGTATTACTCCTGCCATAAAAAATAGAAGCTTAGGAGAGGGGAGATTTTTAAGAGCGCTTTACTACTACCATCTTGTACGTGTTTTTGGCGATGTACCACTTTATACAAATGCCATTAGTGTTGCAGAAGCTAGTGTAATTACTCGGTCTCCAAGAGCCCAGGTATATGCACAAATTATAGCCGATTTAAAAATTGCTGAAACCTTGTTGCCAAATACATACGGCGCTACTGATAAAGGGCGTGCAACTGCAGGTGCAGCAAAAGGTTTGCTCGCTGCTGTTTATTTAACCTTAGGAGATAAGCCTAATGCAGCTGTAAAAGCAAAAGAAGTAATTGATAACAGGACTTTGTATGGGTATGATTTGTGGGCAGATTATGGAGATAATTTTAAGTTGGAAAATGAAAATGGCAAAGAATCTCTTTTTGAAGTACAATATAGAAGTGGTGGTGGTCAGTTTAGTGACTTTGGTGCAGGGCAAAAGCTAAATACTTTTTTTGGGCCAAGGGAACAAGGTGTGGTGCAATCTGCCGGATATGGGTGGAATGTACCTACCATTAATTTTATGGATCAATACGAAAAAACCGGAGCAGCTTACAGCACTATCATTGACAAAAGAAGACAACGCTCTGTTTGGATTCCCGGAGATGTAAGCGGATCATATACACAACCGGCCCAATTGCAGGGTTCGCCAAATGGCTTCAATGTAAAAAAATATTTTATCCCCGCTACCAATACACTTGGTGATAATGGTGGTTGGACATGTGCTCTAAATGTTCCTATTATGCGCTATGCCGAAATATTGTTAATATATGCAGAAGCAGCAGGGCCTGCATTGGGAAAACCATTTGCTGATCAGGTAAGAGCTAGAGCAGGTTTAGTACCTTTAGCGGCAGGTTTATCAGATGCGCAATGGCTTGATGCAATGTATAAAGAAAGAAGGGTGGAGTTTGGTTTTGAAATGCACCGTTGGTATGATCTTCTTCGTCATCCCGATCCTAATTATTTTATAACTGTTATGAAAGCAGCAGGTAAAAACAATGTTGCTGCAAAACATAGGTTTATGCCAATACCACAAGGTGAGAGAGATAAAAATCAAGCGCTAACACAAAACACAGGATATTAATTATTATAAATAAAATTAGTTATGAAAAAATATATAAAACGTATACCCCTTTTTTTAATAGCCTGTAGTTTAGTACTTGTGCAATGTACAAAAGAACCTGATACGTTGGGGCTTACGGGTTCTGCATCTAAGGCTGAATTTACTTTTGCAATAAAACCTTTACAGGATACGCTGCCATTTGCATATGCTGTACAATTTACAAATGCTAGCCAAGATGCTTTTCAATACCAATGGAACTTTGGGGATAATACGGCTCTGTCGCCTGAAAAAAATCCTAACCATACTTACAAAGTTGGTGGTGATTATAATGTTAACTTAATAAGTGTAGGTACGAATGGTAGCAATAGCATCACCAAACGAATTTTTGTGATTGATGCTTGTCAGAATGAATTCTTCAATAACCTAACCGGCTGTAGCAACAATTTTGTATGGACATGGACTTCTGACGCAGATGCTATTAAAGTTCTTTCTCCGGATGGTACACAGGTATTTTTTAGTGGTCCGGCAGCAGGTTGCCAGGTAGATGATTTGTATAAATTTAGTGTAGATGGTAAATTTGATTACAATGCACAGGGACAAACTTTTGATGTTCAATCTGGTTATAGTTGCCAGCCACAAAAACCTAATGCACCGGAATTTAAAGTGGTGGCAAAACCGGGTCAACTTCCACAAATAGTTCTTAGCCCATTAGCAACCGGCACTGGAAAACCTTTTATAGGAACGACAGATGTTGTTGATAACAATCGTTATACCGTTCAAAGTTATACATCTAATAGAATGACCCTTAGAGCAGTGTTAAGCGGTACAGGTGGGCAGTTATTAGAAATTAAATTTAAAAAATTAGAAGTGCTTACACTTACGGATATTAAAGATTTGCTTACAGGTGGTACTTTAGGGAGAACATGGAAATTAGATCCTGCACCAGGTGCCAATGCCATTATTGTAGGTACCGAGGCAAGCCCAGGAACATATTTTCCGGGCGGTGCTATAGATCCCTGCCAA
>JACMOW010000051.1 GCA_014377775.1 Pedobacter sp.
AGGCCTTTTACCTATAGCCAAAAAAGCTCGTTGCTTAATTACGGGCATTATGTAGAAGCATTGGCCCACCCCATGGGCGCTAACTTTAGAGAGTTTTTAAGCATTTGGAATTATCAATTGAATAGATGGGCATTTTCGGCTCAGGCTACCGTGGCAAAATATGGCTTAAATGATGGAATGAACAGGGGGAAAGATATCAATGAATCTTACAATACCAGAACCAGCGAGCATGGATATGGTACCGCCGAAGGTTTAGTGACCAAATTTACCTATTTGGATGCCAGAGTAAGTTATGTTTTTAATCCGAAATATAATTTAAGACTAGAATTGGGCGGTATTTTAAGGCAAGAAAACAACAAAGTGCTAAACGATAAAACTACCCTTTTTACCATCGGCTTGCGCAGCACGTTTAGGAATATTTATCAGGATTTTTAGTTCGTAGCGCCAGCGAGGAAACAATAATTCTGATAGGTTAACGCCAACCCCTCTTTTAATTCAATTTTATGCTTCCAGCCCAACTGATGTAATTTAGAAACATCCATTAACTTGCGTGGCGTACCATCTGGCTTTGTAGTATCAAAAATTAGTTCACCTTCATAACCAACAACTTCTTTTATCAACAAAGCCAAAGCTGCAATGCTTAAATCATTACCCGTACCAATGTTAATTAAATTGGGATCATTGTAGGTTTGCATTAAAAAATAGCAAGCTTCGGCTAAATCATCAGCAAATAAAAATTCTCGTTTTGGTGTGCCAGAACCCCAAATGCTAACCGTAGCATCGCCATTTCGCTTGGCTTCATCAAACTTTCTGATGAGTGCCGGTAAAACATGTGAATTTTGAGGATGATAATTATCATTATACCCATATAAATTGGTAGGCATTACCGATATAAAGTTACACCCATACTGGCTCCTATAGGCATCGCACATTTTGATGCCCGCAATTTTAGCAATGGCATAAGGCTCGTTGGTTTCTTCTAATAAACCAGTAAGTAAATATTCTTCTTTTAGAGGCTGTGGCGCTAGTTTCGGGTAAATACAGCTCGAACCCAAAAACATAAGTTTGCTTACCTTGTTAACATAAGATTGATGGATGACATTGTTTTGTATCGCCAAGTTCTCATATAAAAAATCGGCACGATAGGTATTGTTGGCAATAATGCCACCCACCTTTGCGGCGGCTAAAAAAACATATTCAGGTTGTACTGTAGCAAAAAAATCGGCAACTGCCTGTTGGTTTCTTAAATCGAGTTGAGCCGAAGTACGGGTAATGATATGGTGATAACCTTCCTTTTCTAGTTTCCGAACAATGGCCGAACCCACCATTCCCCTATGCCCAGCAACGTATATTTTTGAGTTTTTTTCCAATATTTATTTTTTAGTTCTCTCGTCGTTTCACTCGCTCGAGATGACGACTTCCATCATAATTCACTAACCAACCAATGCAACTGTAGTTCTGCCCACCGCAACTTTCTTAACCGCTTCAATTATAGCCTTAGTATCGTAGCCACAAGCAGCCCACAACTCTGGTTGCTCGCCATGCTCTATAAACGCATCTGGAATGCCTAGCCTAATTACGTTTAACTTATATTGATGATCTGCAAAGAACTCTAAAACCGCGCTGCCCATACCGCCTTGCAAACACCCATCCTCGATGGTAATGATATGGGTATAACGCTTAGCCACATCATGAAGCAATGCCGCATCTAATGGTTTTGCAAAGCGCATATCGTAATGTGCAGGGTATATGCCTTCACTATTAAGCTCATTACAAGCCTCAACAGCAAAGTTGCCTACATGGCCAATTGAAAGTATAGCCACATCCTCACCATCGCATATTTTTCGGCCTTTGCCAATTTCTATTGCTTTAAATTGCCTTTTCCAATCGGGCATAACGCCATTACCACGAGGGTAACGAATGGTAAAAGGACCAACATTTTCTTGCTGCGCCGTAAACATTAAATTTCTTAACTCTTCCTCATTCATTGGCGATGCTACTACCATATTTGGAATACAACGCATAAAAGCCAAATCGTAAGCCCCATGATGCGTTGCACCATCGGCACCTGCCAACCCTGCCCTATCTAAACAAAAAACTACGTTTAAGTTCTGGATGGCCACATCGTGAATTACCTGATCATAAGCCCTTTGCATAAAGCTAGAGTAAATGTTGCAAAACGGTACTAAACCTTGCGTAGCTAAACCTGCCGAAAAAGTAACCGCATGCTGCTCGGCAATGCCCACATCGAAGGCACGATCGGGCATGGCTTTCATCATAATATTTAATGAACAACCCGATGGCATAGCAGGAGTAATGCCCATAATTTTTTTATTGGCCTCTGCTAATTCTACCAAAGTATGACCAAATACATCCTGATACTTAGGCGCCTGAGGCTTTTCGTTAACTGTTTTTTTAATTTCGCCCGTAATTTTATCAAATAAACCTGGCGCATGCCATTTGGTTTGATCTTTTTCTGCCAAAGCAAATCCCTTACCTTTTACGGTAACACAATGCAGCAATTTAGGGCCAGGTATGGCCGATAAGTCTTTTATAACCGAAGCCAGGCGCTTCACATCGTGCCCATCAACAGGGCCAAAATACCTGAAATTTAAAGCCTCGAATAGGTTACTCTGTTTAAGCAAAGTGCCCTTTATACTTTTTTCTATTTTTTTAACGTATTTGTGCGCATTAGGGCCCAACTCAGAAAGTTTAGCCAACACATTCGATACATCGTCACGAAAACGGTTATACGATTTAGAAATGGTAATACTGGTTAAATACTCTTTTAAAGCACCTACATTAGGGTCGATAGACATGCAATTGTCGTTCAAAATCACTAATAAATTAGAGTTTTCGATGCCAGCATGATTTAAACCTTCGAAAGCCAAACCAGCTGTCATTGCGCCATCGCCAATAACGGCAACATGCTGACGGTCTTTTTCGCCTTTATAATGCGAAGCTACAGCCATGCCTAAAGCGGCCGAAATGGAAGTAGAAGAGTGCCCAACACCAAAGGTATCGTACTCGCTTTCGCTAATTTTAGGGAAACCACTTATGCCATTGATAATACGATTGGTATGAAATAAGCCACGCCTGCCCGTTAGTATTTTGTGCCCGTAGGCTTGATGCCCCACATCCCATACCAATTTATCATAAGGCGTATTTAAGGCGTAGTGTAAGGCTACGGTTAATTCGACCACACCTAAACTTGCACCAAAATGCCCACCATTTACACTCACTACATCGATAATGTACTGACGTAACTCCTGACAAATTTGTATTAAATCGTGTTCGCTATACTGCTTTAAATCAGCCGGGTAATTGATAGTAGCTAATAATGGACCTGTTTTAAATTCCATGCAACGTTTTAAAAATAAACAATATGCAAAGTACGGTATTTTGTTTGAGAAAAATGATTACATCAATTAAAAAGATTATAATCTAGCCATCATAAGACTCAATGCCCCATGCCCCACGCTTTAATTATTTCAACTAATTATTGTTAATCCAGGAATCCGCTCGAAGTGCTTTTTATTTAGTGTCGCAATTTTCATTTTTCGCGACACGGCAGTTGCCCCAATAAAAATGTCAGGAATTTCGATAAGCTTATTTCTTTCCTTAAGAATTTTAGTAACAGCAATTGCCACATCGTTTGCCGTCTTGTCGAATGGAAGAATGGTAACTCGTTCGAAAAATCCTGCCCAATATGCTGACTGAATAGGATCAGCGCCAATCATAATTTCATATTCCGTTACTACTGAGACAGCAAAAATCTTGTAAATTTTTGTTAATTGAAAGAAATGACTTTTCTCTTTTACCTTTTTTCTGTAAAAATCAATAAGTATTGAGGTATCTAAGCAGATTATTTCGTTCTCCATTGGTTGAAGTGCTTCCTATTAGCCTGATATTGTTCAAATTGCTCAGTTTTCATGGATGGGCCATTAAGTAAATAACTTTGAAAGTCAGAAAGTTCTTCAGTAGCTTTTTCATAAATAAACTGCTCATCTAACACTGATTTCAATTGCTTAATCTTTGCAGCGGGCAATTTTTTTATTGCTGCAAGTAATTGCTCATATCTGATATTTAGTGTGACTTCCATGTTTTTAATGTGTTTTAATCAAAGTTAAGTAATGTTATGCTTAAAGCCAAACTGTTCCATACATCAATTAAAAAGATTACAATCTAGCCATCATAAGACTCAATGCCCCATGCCCCACGCTTTAATTAACAATAAAATTATTATTTTTACAAAAAATCCCCAATACATGAAAAGAGATACCTTAATTTTTGACTTAATTGATAAAGAATTAGATAGACAAGAAGATGGCCTTGAGCTAATTGCTTCAGAAAACTTTGTAAGCAAACAAGTAATGGAAGCCGCAGGCCCTGTACTAACCAATAAATACGCCGAAGGCTTACCCGGAAAACGTTATTATGGCG
>JACMOW010000303.1 GCA_014377775.1 Pedobacter sp.
ATTTAACTTTGAGACATTGGCACGCAGGTAATAATCAGTCTCGAACGTGTTCAGAATGTGGCGTTAACTTAACTAATTACGAGTATGGGAATTATAAAAGGAAAATTTATAAAAGGAAAAGCCGGTAGTGTGGTTTATCGTGAATACCGCGACAAGCAGATTGTACAGGGCATGCCAAACGTGCACGAAAACCATCGTACCGAAGGCACAAAAAAAGCGGCAAAAACTTTTGGAAAAGCTAGTAAGTTGGCTGGAGGCATAAGATGGGGTTTAGGGTATATCTGCGGCAAGTTCTATGATGGAACAATGATCTACAGGTTAAATACCGAAGTTTTGCGTTGCCTTAGCGCTGTTAAAGATAACGAAACGCAACAATTTAACTTTAGTACCGAGAGCTTCCGCTCACTTGCAGGTTTTGAATTCAACGTTGGATCTATGGTTAAAAATAATTTTTATGTACAGCCTTCGGTTACCATAGTAGGAACAATCTTGCGTGTTACCATACCCGAAATAAAAATACCTGCTGAAATAAAGTGGCCAATCGATCGCACTAAAAGTTGTAAACTGATGATCGTAACCACTATGATCGATTTAGATAATGGACGTGCCGACTTTGGCGATCCTCAGGTAATGGACATCCCCTACTCTTATGAGCCCAGCATCGTTCCTCAACAAACATTCGAGTTTGAAATTAAGCCAGGATGTTTTTGTGTTACTGCAATTAACCTTCTATATATCGAAGACACCTTTATTGGAGAAAGCACCGTTAACACCAAATCTTTTAATCCGGCAGCCATATTACATGCCCATATTGCTGATGGAAGCATCGATCCAACTTTTACAAAAAGCTGGTACACGTATGATCAAGATGGATACAAAAGTTAAAACTTAAAATTATCCGTTAATCGTTTTTTATCTTCACTTTCCTTATCGTTCTTATGATACAATTCAATGAATATAATTTTTTGTTCTTCTGGAAAGTAAGCGTAAATCAATCTGAATCCTGAATTTACGCCTCTTCCCTTTAGCGCTTTACATGCAATTTTTTTAACCTTGATGATACATGTTTCTAATCCCAAATTAGAAATACGAAAACTAAACGGAGGTCTTTCATCTGGCTTCTTTTTTAAAATTATGCGTACTTCGCCTAAATCTTCATTTAGCGTTCGGTACTTTTTTATAAGGCTTTTCAAGTCCTTTTTAAATTCAGATAATTCATCAAAAATCATTGCTCTTCCATTTCGCCCCCATAGTTCCTTACTGAATAGGGTTGCTCCCTATAGAAAGCCAATTCATAATGAATATCCTGTCCCTCATCCGTAACTTCCCAAGGTAAATCATGATGAGAGTAGTTGCTGATGGCAGTAGCAGACCAATCACTCATTTGCTCAATCACTTTATCAATCACTTCTGTTTCACTGGCCATAAGTTGAGTTAAATCTGCTTTTACTAATGGTAAATAACGGGTTTGAGGATAACTGCGATAGGCTGTTTTTATTCTTTGCAATTGCCCGTCATTCATCATTTGGTTAATGATGGCGTCTAACTGTTGTGGCACAGGGCCATAAGGTAATTTTCGATACTTAGCACCCGTTAAATGCTCTTCATACAATTCATAATAGTTAAAATCAGAGAAATAGAGCAATTTATAAAGAACCGTTTCGCCAACATTTGGCTTACCCGCACAGCGTTCGAGAATATACAATAAAACATTTTTAAACTTATTAACTTGAAGCGTTGGTACAGAAATACG
>JACMOW010000304.1 GCA_014377775.1 Pedobacter sp.
CCAAAACTTGCGTAAAAACTTAAACACCCCTTCAATTCCATTCGTATTCCAAGGTTTACTTTGCTCTAGCGGACCTAAAAACATTTCGTACATGCGCAAGGTATCGGCACCGTAACCTTCAATCAAAACATCGGGATTAACCACATTGAATTTTGATTTCGACATTTTTTCGACTTCGGCCTTTGTGTAAAATTTATCAGAGCCCTCAGTATACTCTGACTTTAAAAACTTACCATTCTGCCAACATCCCCCCGTACAATAAAAAATTGCATCTTTATATTCAGGTCTCCATTTTATAAATGCATCTATATCAAGCTCATTAGTCAATGAGTCAACAAAACTAATATCAACATTGTGGGGATATGTATTAAAATAAATTGGAAGATTTTCCTTTTTATCTAGATTCTTCCTAACATCATCACTAATTATAATCCTCGGTGTTCCTGCGTTCTGAAAATTTAGTCCTTCAATAATATAAAAACTAGAGCCTGAAGTATAGCCTTCTCCACCTGATATATGAACCTTTTTCGAAACCCCCTGTATCATCCCTTGGTTAATTAATTTCTTGAAAGGCTCTTCCTCATTTACATAACCTAAATCTTTCAAAAATTTGTTCCAAAATCTGCTATATAATAAGTGCCCAGTAGCATGCTCCGATCCACCAATGTACAAATCAACATCCTTCCAGTAAGCTATCGCATCCTTTGAAGCGAACTCACATTCGTTTTGAGAGTCCATATACCTATACCAATACCAACTACTCCCAGCCCAGCCCGGCATGGTGCTTAACTCATAAGATTCGCCATGGCAAGGCACCCAATCTTCGGCTCTGCCCAAAGGCGGTTCTCCACTTTCGGTAGGCAAATATTTATCAATCTCTGGCAATACCAAAGGCAGTTCTTCTTCTTGAATTAAATAAGGTAAACCATTTTTAAAGTAAACTGGAATAGGCTCTCCCCAATAACGTTGGCGACCAAAAATCGCATCCCGCATACGGTAATTAACCTTTGCTTTACCTACGCCTTCACGTTCTAACCAATGGTTTAAATACGAAACTGCTTCTTTATAACCTAAATTATCGATAAACCCAGAGTTAATGTATCGCCCTTCTTTCGTGGCATCTGCCTCTATTTCAATATTTTTTTGTCCATCCAAAATTTGGATAATAGGCAAGTTAAAATGCGTTGCAAATAACCAATCGCGCTGATCGCCACTGGGCACACCCATTACCGCGCCTGTTCCATATCCTGCCAACACATAATCGGCGATCCAAATCGGTACTTTTTCATCATTAACTGGGTTAATCACATAACTTCCTGTAAAAGCACCCGAAACAGTTTTGGTATCCGCCATGCGGTCTAACTCCGATTTCTTTTTGGTTTGGGTAATGTAATTATCAATATCTTGTTGTTGTGCTTCAGTAGTTAAAACCTTAACCAGTTCGTGTTCTGGAGCTAAAACTAAAAAGGAAACCCCGAAAATAGTATCTACACGAGTAGTAAAAACTTCAATGTAATGAGTTGAGCGTTGAGCGTTGGGCGTAGAACTTACAGGGTTTTCTAAGCTAAATTTAACAGAAGCCCCGATACTTTTACCGATCCAGTTTCGTTGCATTTCTTTAACGGGTTCCGGCCAATCAATCGTATTTAAACCTTGCAATAAGCGCTCGGCATAGGCCGATATACGCATACTCCATTGCATCATTTTCTTTTGCTCAACTGGGTGTCCACCACGCTCAGAAAATCCATCCTTTACCTCATCATTCGCCAAAACAGTACCCAAGGCTGGGCACCAATTCACTGTACTTTCTTTCAAATAAGTTAATCGATATTTCAGTAATTGCACTTGCTTTTCTTCTGCCGAAAAGGCTGACCAATCGCTCGGCAAAAAAGGAGTTACATCTTCATCGCAAACCGCTTTTATATCGGCATTTCCAGCAATTTGGAATTTCTCAATCAGCGTCGAGATACCTTCTGCACGATCGGTTTCGAGGTTATACCAAGAATTAAATAATTGCATGAAAATCCACTGCGTCCATTTATAATAACCCGCATCACTGGTACGCACTTCTCGACTCCAATCGAACGAAAACCCAATTTGATCTAACTGCCTGCGATAGGTTGCAATATTTGCTTCGGTAGTAATGGCAGGGTGCTGACCAGTTTGTATGGCGTATTGTTCGGCAGGTAATCCAAAAGAATCATATCCCATTGGATGCAAAACGTTAAAACCCTTAAGCCTTTTATATCTCGAAAAAATATCAGAAGCGATGTAGCCTAGTGGGTGACCAACGTGTAAACCTGCTCCTGATGGATAAGGAAACATATCTAACACATAAAATTTAGGTTTTTCACTATTGGTTTCGGCCTTAAACGTTTGGTTTTTCGCCCAATATTTCTGCCATTTTTCTTCTATCGCTTTGAATTGATAATCCATTGATCTTCGCTTTCTATAATTGTTGCAAAAATAGGGAAATTTAGCATAACAAACTATATTAACCACAAAGACACAAAGAGATTAGCGCTCAACTTTGTGTTCTTGGTGCCTTTGTGGTTTTAATCATATTATGTGGTAAAAAGTTAAAAAATGTTAACTCGCTAAAATCATCCCATTTAATTCTTATTTTGCCAAGCAATACAAACTATATTTACATTTCTGCTTATCTTTCTTTATTTTCGCAGAAACAAAAAACAGCCACATGGAAGAATTTGAAGTAAGCGAAGCTGCTAAAAAGACAAAAACCATTTATATTTCTACTATTTTTAGTATCGCTTTAGTGCTACTCATGCTGGGTATGTTGGGCTTAATTTTGGTTCACGCCAAAAATCTATCAAATTATGTTAAAGAAAACATTGTTCTAAATATCATAGTAGACGAGGGTGTGAAAGAAACTGATGTTTTAGCTTTCCAAAAGCAGCTAAATGGCAATACTGCAATTAAGCAAACACTATATGTAAATAAAGAAGTTGCACAACACAACTTAACCAAAGATTTGGGCGAAGATTTTGTGAATTTCTTAGGCTATAATCCCCTGCTATCTACCATTGATGTGTATTTAAAAGCAGATTATGCAAATACCAAAAGTATTGATGCCTTAAAAAAGAGCCTAGAGAAAAATCCAGTTGTTAAGGAGGTAATTTATCAGAGCTCTTTAATCGATATGGTAAATAAAAATATTAGCACAATAAGTTTGATCGTTTTAGGCTTTGCGATTATTCTATTGGTTATTGCAATTGCTTTAATCAACAATACCATTCGTTTGGCTATCTTTTCTCAGCGCTTTTTGATAAAGAGTATGCAGTTAGTGGGTGCTACAAAAAACTTTATCCGTAAGCCATTTATTTTAGTGGCGGCATTGCATGGCTTAATCGCATCCTTCATTGCAATTATAATTCTTTTAGGTATTTTATATTATGCGCAAATAGAAATTCCTGAGATTGTGATTTTAAGAAATTATACCGAATTTGGTTTTGTGCTGATCGCATTGGTAGCCATTGGTATTTTTATTACCGCCATTAGCACACTATTTGCGGTAAGTAGATATTTACGTTTAAAACTTTATGATCTTTACAGATAATGGCAGAAAAACAAACAGTTCCTGTAAAACAGGAACAAAAAGTAGAAATGGTTTTTAGCAAAAAAAACTATCAGTTATTAATTATTAGCATTGCCATTGTAACACTTGGCTTTATTTTAATGATTGGCAAAGAGGGTGATATTTACGACACGAGAAGGACACTAATTGCACCTATGACCGTGTTGTTTGGTTTCGCTTTTGGCGTTTATGCAATTTTGAAGAAATAAATGAACTTTTTTCAAGCATTTATCCTTGCGCTTATCGAGGGCTTAACTGAATTTTTGCCAGTCTCATCTACCGGACACATGATTATTGGTTCGTCGGTAATGGGCATACAATCTGATCCTTTTGTGAAGCTCTTTACCATTTGTATCCAGCTTGGCGCTATTTTATCGGTAGTTGCTTTATATTTTAAACGCTTTTTTAAAAGCATCAACTTCTACTTTAAGTTAATCGTTGCCTTTATTCCAGCAGCTATCTTTGGCTTTTTGTTGAGTGATAAAATAGATCAAATGCTAGAAAGCGCAATGACGGTTGGCGTATCGTTGGTTATTGGTGGTATCATTTTGTTATTTGTTGATAAATGGTTTAAAAATGCAACCATCAACACTGAAGAAGATATTAGCTACTTAACGGCATTAAAAATCGGGCTTTTTCAATGCTTGGCCATGATTCCTGGCGTGTCTCGATCGGGCGCCAGTATTGTTGGTGGCATGAGCCAGAATTTAACCCGCAAAGCCGCAGCAGAGTTTTCATTTTTTCTCGCTGTGCCTACCATGTTTGCTGCCACTGCGAAAAAACTATTCGACTTTTATCAAGAAGGGCATACCATAACCACAAATCAATTACAGGTATTGGCATTCGGCAATGTTGTGGCTTTTATTGTAGCACTATTAGCCATTAAAAGCTTTATTGGCTACCTCAATAAAAATGGCTTCCGGATTTTTGGATGGTACAGAATTTTTGCTGGAGCCGTAATTATTATATTGCTATTATCTGGCCATAGCCTCTCTATTATTTAATTTGTAGCTTTGCAGCTTAAATCAAGTTAACATTTTGGATCAAACTATCATCAAATTTCCTGA
>JACMOW010000052.1 GCA_014377775.1 Pedobacter sp.
GTCCACCTCTTCCCATTCCGAACAGAGAAGTTAAGCCCGCCAGAGCCGATGGTACTGCAGTAACATGTGGGAGAGTAGGTCGGCGCCAAATCTTAAAGAGCCCCGTAACGAAAGTTACGGGGCTTCTTTTTTATAAAAAAAACCTAAAAATTTAAAACTATTCTTCCAATTCAATCGTTTTATTTACAAATAAAGTAAGGTTAAACTAGTCATTATACCTATCTTTATGCTTTAAATATAAAACGGATGAACATCAATTTTGGATCAAGAAAGGAAGTATTATTACATGTTGAAAAATACATGCTACAAATGATGCCTACCTATTTGAAACCTATAGATACCAATTGGCAACCTTCCGATTTTTTGCCTGACTCTACTAGCGAATCTTTTTATCAAGATGTTAAAGTGCTAAGAGAAAATGCGAAAGATCTGTCATACGACTTAGTTGCAGTGCTAATTGGTGATACCATAACAGAAGAGGCCTTACCTACTTACGAATCATGGTTAACCATGGTTGACGATATTTCTAAAGATGAAGAAGGTGGATGGATGAAATGGGTTCGACACTGGACTGGAGAGGAAAACCGTCATGGCGATGTGCTGAATAAGTATTTATACCTTTCTGGTAGAGTAGATATGCGCCAAATGGAGATCTCTACACAATATTTAATTGCAGATGGATTTGATATAGGTACTGGTCACGATCCTTACCGAAACTTCGTTTACACCAGTTTTCAAGAACTAGCAACCAATATATCACACCGTAGAGTAGCCTCATTGGCCAAGGCAGATGGAGACACACTGTTATCTAAAATGTGTGGTGTAATTGCAGCTGATGAAGCTCGCCATGCCAAAGCCTACAAAGATTTTATGTCTAAAATTTTTGAAGTTGATCCTAGTGAAGCCATGATCGCTTTTGAAGACATGATGCGTAAGAAAATTGTAATGCCAGCTCACTTTTTGCGAGAAATGGGATTAAAAATCGGTCAAACTTTTGGTCATTTTACAGATGCTGCTCAAAGATTAGGTGTTTATACTGCGGTTGATTACGTTGAAATTATGCAACAATTGATAGAAGAGTGGAAAATTGATAGTATTAATGAATTAAACGAGGCAGGCGAAAAAGCAAGAGATTATGTGATGAATTTACCCGATCGTTTATTGCGCGTTGCCGATAGAATGAAAAATCCGACAATGGATTATAAATTTAGTTGGATACATTCTTAAAAGCGATTACATATTTCTACGATATTGTCCACCAACTTCATAAAGTGCATTACTAATCTGTCCTAAAGAACAAATTTTGCATACTTCCATTAGTTGTTCAAATATATTATCGCCCGCAATTGCTGACTTTTGTAAGTCTAGTAAAGCCGCAGTTGTTTTGGTCGAATTCCTATTTTGAAAAGCTTTTAAAGCATTAATTTGAAACTGTTTTTCTTCTTCCGTTGCTCTAATTATTTCTCCTGGAACAATTGTAGGTGAACCATTTTTATTTAAGAAAGTATTTACCCCAACAATTGGATATTCTCCAGTGTGCTTAAGGGTTTCATAATATAAGCTTTCTTCTTGAATTTTTCCACGTTGATACATGGTTTCCATAGCTCCTAAAACTCCTCCACGATCATTAATTCGCTTAAATTCGGCCAAAACTGCATTTTCAACTAAATCAGTAAGGTCTTCAATAATAAAAGCGCCTTGTAAAGGGTTCTCATTTTTAGCCAGTCCAAGTTCTCGGTTAATAATAAGCTGAATGGCCATTGCTCTGCGTACCGATTCCTCGGTAGGTGTGGTTATCGCTTCGTCATACGCATTGGTATGTAATGAATTACAGTTGTCGTAAATCGCATATAATGCTTGTAAAGTAGTTCTGATGTCGTTAAAATCAATTTCTTGTGCATGTAGCGAACGACCAGAAGTTTGGATGTGATATTTTAATTTTTGTGACCTATCGTTTCCTTTGTATTTATTTTTAATCGCCTTTGCCCAAATTCTACGGGCCACGCGGCCAATTACTGAATATTCTGGATCAATTCCATTGCTAAAGAAAAAAGAAAGATTTGGCGCAAAATCGTCGATATTCATTCCTCTACTCAAATAATATTCTACAAATGTAAAACCATTGCTTAAAGTAAAAGCAAGCTGAGAAATGGGATTTGCGCCCGCTTCTGCGATGTGATATCCAGATATAGAAACCGAGTAAAAATTCCTCACTTTTTCGTCAATAAAGTATTTTTGTATATCACCCATCATGCGCAGTGCGAATTCCGTAGAAAAAATACAGGTATTTTGAGCTTGATCTTCTTTTAATATATCGGCCTGAACGGTACCACGAACGGCACTAATAGCATAGGCTTTAATCTTTGCATACACTTCAGAAGGTAAAACTTCATCTCCAGTTAAACCCAAAAGCATTAAACCCAAGCCACTGTTACCTTGTGGTAATTCGCCTTGATAATGTGGACGCTTGATTCCTTTTTCTTTATAGATTTTCGTAATCTTTTCTTCAACTTCTTCTTCTAAGCCATGCTCAATAATGTATTTTTCACATTGTTGATCAATCGCTGCATTCATAAAAAAGCCTAAAAGCATTGGTGCAGGGCCATTTATTGTCATCGAAACAGAAGTAGAAGCGGCGCATAAATCAAATCCTGAATATAGTTTTTTCGCATCATCCAATGTGGCTATACTTACGCCAGAATTACCTATTTTCCCATAAATATCAGGTCGTATGTGCGGATCTTCACCATAAAGTGTTACCGAATCGAACGCAGTAGATAAGCGATGCGCAGGCTGACCTAATGATACATAATGAAAACGTTTATTTGTTCGTTCCGGACCACCTTCACCGGCAAACATCCGTGTAGGGTCTTCGCCCTCCCTTTTTAGTGGGAAAACACCAGCTGCATATGGAAATTCTCCTGGTACATTTTCAGTTAATAACCAGCGTAAAATATCACCCCAATCTTCGTATCTAGGTAATGAAACTTTTGGAATTTGAAGTTTTGATAATGATTCGTAGTATAAAGGTTGTTTAATTTCTTTATCACGCACTTTGTAGCTAAAAAATTCCGCTTTATATTTTTGTATGGTTTCTGGCCATTGGCGAATTAAGCGCTTACATTCTCCATCTAATTGCTCTTCAAAATAGGTATAGGTTTCTGATAATGAACTTTCCAATTCTTTCGAAATGCGCATAACACCTTGAAGCTGATATAGTTTTCTGGCAACTTTGCAGTGTTTATCAACCCATTCATTGTAGGTCTCGCTAGCTTCGGCGATTTCAGAAAGATATCGAATGCGATCTGGCGGAATAATGTATATTTTTTCAGATTGATTGGCGGTAGTTTCCATTTTTGAGTCGAAGTGAAAACCAGTTTTTTCTTTTAGCTTATCCATCAGGGCGACGAACAAATTGTTCATTCCAGGGTCGTTAAATTGAGAGGCCATGGTTCCATAAACAGGAATTTCATCATCACTCGCCTCAAATAAATTATGGTTACGTTTGTATTGCTTTCTTACATCGCGAAGCGCGTCTAAAGCACCACGTTTGTCGAATTTATTAATCGCTACTAGATCTGCAAAGTCAAGCATGTCTATTTTTTCCAGTTGTGTAGCTGCACCAAATTCTGGAGTCATTACATATAATGAAACATCGCAATGTTCTGTAATTTCAGTATCTGATTGCCCAATACCGGAAGTTTCTACAATAATGAGGTCATAGCCAGCTGCTTTACAAATGTCGATGCTTTCCTGTACGTTTTTAGATAAAGCCAAATTGGCCTGACGTGTGGCTAAAGAGCGCATATAAACCCTGGGATTATTAATCGAATTCATTCGAATACGATCGCCAAGTAATGCTCCTCCAGTTTTACGTTTTGAGGGGTCAACAGAAATTATGGCTAGCGTTTTATCTTTCACTTCAATTAAAAATCTACGAACCAATTCATCAACCAATGATGATTTTCCGGAGCCACCCGTTCCGGTAATGCCCAGTACGGGCGCCTGACTTTTTAAGGTAATTTTTTTTAATTCATTAACAAAAGATTGCGCACCTTCCGGATCGTTTTCGGCTACAGTAATTGCTGCTGCGATACTTTTTACCTCTTTATTTGGGATGGTTGTTAATTCATTTGTAATTGCTTTTGTAGTGATAAAATCGGTTTGCTCGAGCATATTATTGATCATGCCTTGTAAGCCCATTTTACGCCCATCGTCTGGCGAATAAATTCTGGTAATGCCATAGTCTTGGAGTTCAGCTACTTCTGAAGGTAGTATTACCCCACCGCCACCCGCAAAAATTTTAACATGTGTAGCGCCTCGTTCTTGCAACAAATCGTACATATACTTAAAATACTCTATATGTCCACCTTGGTAAGAGGTCATCGCAATGCCCTGTACATCTTCCTGAATAGCACAATTTACTACCTCATCAACCGAACGATTATGTCCTAAATGGATCACTTCAGCCCCTGAAGATTGTAAAATTCGACGCATGATATTGATGGTTGCATCGTGCCCATCGAAAAGTGCGGCTGCTGTTACAAATCGGATTTTATTTTTTGGTTTATATGCTTGAATTTGTTCCATGAAGATTAGTGTTTAATTAATTCTGTAATTACTTTTCCAATAGAACCACTTGGTTCTTGAATATGTAAAAGGGCAGAAATGGTAGGCGCAATATCGCTCATATAATATTCTTTATTCGTTTTTCCAGACTTAACTCCCCAGCCCATAAATACTGCAGGAATATGACTATCATATGGATTCCAAGCGGAATGACCAGTACCTGTGCCTAGTGAGGGATACCATCCCGCATCAAGTATGTAATAGATATCACCACTACGACGCGCATTATATCCATTTATTAATTTCGTTTTAAGTTCGTTTGGAATGCTCGTGTTGTTTAAATTTTTTACATCCACCGCATTTAATATGCCATCTTGCTTAATTAGATAATCAATACATAGTTGTTTAATTTGATTATAATCTGCATTTGCTTCATGTATAGCGTCTACATCAAATATGACCTGATTGTTCATTAAAGTAAAAATGGCACTTTTTACTTTAAATTTTTTAAGTATAAGGCTATCGAGGTCGATTTTAAATTTTCTCGTTGCTAAGCCTTTACCTGGTAATTTATGCTCTTTGGAGAAATTAGGTACATGTGTTGCGCCATGATCAGCGGTTAAGAAAAATAGGTAATTCCCTTTTCCTACTGTTTTGTCTAAATAAAGAAAAAATGCTTCTAAATCTTTATCCAATCGCAAATAAGTGTCTTCTACTTCGATGGAATTTGGACCAAATTGGTGGCCAACATAATCGGTTGAAGAGAGACTAATCGCTAGGAAGTCCGTATTCCCCAACTGGCCTAATTTTTCTCCTGAAATGGCAGATTTACCCATCTCTAGCGTTAAAGTATTCCCATAAGGCATACTGGCTACCATCGAATATTTTTTATCGACATATTGCTTGAATAAATGTGGAAAAGTTGGCGTTTTTTCTCCTTTAAATAATCCCTCATAGGGTTTATCATCTATCGTGCTGTTGGTATAACTTTCTATTGGATACAGGGTATGCCAATCTTTTTCTAAAAATTTGTTTGGCCACTTTTGAGCATTAAATTGTTCAACCCATGTTGGTAGTTCTGTCATGTAATGCGTACTAGTAATGAAATTTCCAGATACATCATCGTACCAAAATGAGCCATTTGCTGTATGACCTCCCGGTAGGATCGCACCACGGTCTTTTATGGAAATACTAATAACTTTACTTCTGAAGTTGGTTGCCATCCTAAGCTCGTCGGTTATTGTGGTTACCATCAAATTTTTTGGCGACATCAAACCCCCATTGCTATTACTACCAACCGTTTTTACGTTTTTATCTTCCACACAATAAACATCTCTCCCAATTTGCGGATCGAACCAATTATTACCAATGATGCCATTGATGGCAGGAACACTACCTGTGTATATTGAGGCATGACCGCAGGCGGTTACTGTAGGAGTATAAGAAATTAACGTGTTTTCTGCTGAAAAACCTTCATTAATTAGACGTTTAAAGCCCCCTTTTGAATACCTATCATAGTAACGATAAAGATAATCCCAACGCATTTGATCGACCACCATGCCTACTACTAATTTTGGTCGATTAACTTTTTCAGGATAGGTAGTTGACTCATTAGCTTTAGTCCATTTTTGAGCAAAAGACGAGGTGCTGAGCAGCATCAAAATAAGTATATAAAAGTGTTTAAGCTTCATTTTTAATTAATAAATGTAGTTCGTAAAAGTAATAAATGCAAGGTGAACTAAAAGTGATTTTTTTATATTATTTCTGCTACAACAAAGGTACTCCCTCCAATAAAAATTAAGTCATCTATATTTGCTGATTTTTTCGCTATCGCTAACGCTTCGGTTACGTTTTTATATATTTTTCCTTGTAGATTATGGGAGTTGGCTTGGATAAATAGGTCGGCGGTTGATAAGGCTCGTTCTATATTGGGTTGGCAAAAATAATAGGTAGCACTTTTTGGCAAAATCGCTAGTATGCCATTAATGTCTTTATCTTTTACCATTCCAATCACGAAATGTAAATTTCGATGTGGCGTAGCTGCAATATTCTTCACTACTTCTGCAATTCCCGCTATATTATGCCCAGTATCACAAATAACCAGTGGCATTTTACTTAAGGTTTGCCACCTGCCTTGTAAACCAGTAATTTTTTTTGTGTTTCTTAATGCGGCAAATAGCGCTTCATCCGATATTTTATAGCCTATTTTTTTAAGTTGATGAATGGCTTCGAGTACAGCTAATATATTTTTTTGTTGATAATTTCCAGTTAAATCGAGTTTTAAGTTTTTATAAATAGTGTTTTGTGCGCGTTTAACATCAATTACTAAATGAGTATTCAGGGACCGGGAATGTGCTACTTTTAACTCCTTATCTGCAAAGCAAAGTGGCGCACCTGCTGATTTTGCCTTTTCTATAAATACCTCTTCAACTTCAAACTGTTGTTCACCAATAACTATGGGAATATTTTTTTTTATAATTCCTGCTTTTTCTCTTGCAATCTCTGGCAGTGTGTTTCCTAAAATATGCGTATGATCTAAACTGATATTGGTAATTACAGAAAGCAAGGGGGTGATGATGTTTGTTGAGTCTAATCGTCCACCTAATCCCACTTCAATTACCGCAATATCTACTTTTTCCTTTGCGAAGAAATCGAAAGCCATGGCAACGGTTACCTCAAAAAAAGAGGGCTCAATTTTTTGAATGTGTATTTTTTGTGCTTTCACAAAACTGGTAACGAAAGATTTTGGAACCATCTTTCCATTGATGCGGATTCTTTCTCTGAAATCTTTTAGGTGTGGCGAGGTGTAAAGGCCAGTTTTATAGCCTGCTTGCTGCAAAATAGCGGCCAGCATGTGAGATGTAGAACCTTTACCATTTGTACCAGCGATATGGATTGTTTTAAATTTATTTTGAGGCTGATCTAATGCATCACATAATGAGATGGTATTGTGCAGATCATTTTTTAGGGCAATTGCACCTATACGAGTAAACATTGGGAGTTTACTATAAAGAAATATTAAAGTTTGTTGGTAAGTCATTGAGTCGCGTAATGCGTTTTATTTCACCTTAAAGTTAAACACCACTACAAAGGTTCTATTCTCGTAACCTGATGCCATATTATCTAAACTGGCCCCCATAATTGCATTTTCGCATAATCTAAATAGGCTTTGGTCAGAAAAAGTAGTTCCCTTAGCACCTGCAACTGCAGAAATTACTTGACCTGATTTGTTGATACGGACTTTTACAGCAATTTTCCCAGTTTGTTGTCCGATGTCGTTAATCGCTTTTACGTTACTAAAGCTACTCAAAGCAAGTGGGGTATTTCCATTACCGGATCCACCTTCACCATAATTTGGCGCATTAGGATCACCATTTATGCTTCCCTGATTACCAGGGGCGCTTCCAGTTCCATCTCCTTGACCTTTGCCATTGTTTTTATTGCCTTTATATAGGGCATTTGGATTAATGGTTGGTTGTGTTGGTTTATTTTCTGTTGCACTGGTTGGTGCATTTGTACTTTTAGTTGTTTTTGTGGTAATGGCTACTGCGTCTTCAAGATCTTGTGTAGCAACATCTTTAGCATCTACTTGCGATGATGTTGTAGGTGTAACTTTTTGTTCAGGCGTAACTTTATCAGGCAACTTATTATTTGCATTGGGATCCATTGATGGTTCTTCTATGCTGGTGTAATCACTGCCCATTCCTTCTACAGCTGTTCCATAGTTAACTACCATTCCCCCCATTCCAAGTTCTTCATCGGGCTTAAAAGCACTAATCACCAGAAAAAAACTTAAAGCAATAAATATCCCCATAATTGCTGTAGCTATAGCAATTGCTTTTGGATAGTTATTTTCTTCTGTAGGGGTCATTATTTTTTAGAGTCTACTGCTAAAACAAGTTTTAATTTCAATTTGTTGGCCACATCGTAGGCTTTCATAATATTTTCGGCTGGTACACTTTTGGCTACATATAAAATGATCGTCAAATCTGGAGCTACTTTTTGATAGGCTTCTACAACGGTTTGCAATTGCTCTATATTTGTCGGCTTTTTATCAACGAAATAATTCAAATTTTCGTCTATCGCTACCGTAATTGCTTTTTTGGAGGCGCTTTGTTGACCGCTGTCCGATTTGGGCAATAATAATTTTACTACTTTAGGATTTACTACCGCAGAAGCCAATAGAAAAAACAAAAGTAGAAAGAACATAATATCGTTGAGTGCAGAGGTATGTACTTCAACTGTACCTTTTTTTCTTTTACGTAGATTCATTATTTGCCTGGTTCTTCTAACAAGTCGATAAATTCGATCGCATCGGTTTCCATTTTAAGGATAATTTTTTCAACCATCATGTTTAAGATATGGTATAATACGTAGGCAACAATACCGATAATTAAGCCTGTTGCTGATGTAATCATTTTGGTATATAAACCACCAGATATGGTTCCAATTTCGATTTCTCCTTTGATAGATACATCGTGAAAAATGGCAATTACGCCAATAATTGTACCTACGAAACCAAGCATTGGTGCAATTCCTGCAATTATTCCGAGTATGCCTATATTTTTTTCCAATTTAGAAACCTCTAATTTTCCAGTATTTTCGATTGCTCCTTCAATATCTTTTATTGGCCGCCCAATTCGCTTCAACCCTTTTTCTAGCATTCTAGCCAATGGAGATCTGGTGTTTTTGCAAAGTGCAATAGCGTTATCTAATCGTCCATCATGGATATTTTGCTTAATTTGAAACATTAAATTTGATTCATCTTTTGATGATTTACGAATGGTTAAATATCGTTCGATAAAGATAACCAATCCTAAAAAAGCAACTAACGCTAAAGGAATCATCACCCAGCCTCCTTTGAACAGCAAATCGATAAAGTGTAATTCTTGGGGTGTAGCAGTTACTGGTATTTTTACTGCATTTACCGTATCTATAACTTGATTTAATGTATCTGTAGCTGTTAAAAGCAATGTAATCATCTTAATTTTTAGGTTTTATGGTTTGTATGTAAATCTCAGGGTTTCTTAATTTTATTTTTAGGCTATCTTGGAGTTTTTTGGCCAATTTAAAATTAGTAAATGTACCTAGGCTAATTTTAATCAATTTACCGGGCATAGCTTCCATTTTCTTTGCACTAATTCCTCTTTTTGAGAGTGTTAAAATTACTTCGTCTGCTTTTCTTTGCGTTTTCATAGCACTTCCAATAACTTCATAAATTAAGCTATCTTTAACTACGTTAGTTAATATAGGTGTGTTTTTTACGCTATCAGTAATAGGAGAATCGATTTTAGAGTTTAAATTCGAATCGATCATAACCATTGTTTTGTTTTCGATTTGATTGCTATCGAGGTGCTCTTTCATGCTGCTAAAAACATCAGGATAAAAGAAATATACTACTGCCCCTGCAATCGCTATGATAAATAACACCAGCAGCGTTTTAAAAAAAATACGCTTTCCACGACCAGTATTTCCATCATCATCATCATCATCATAGTTATAGGGATGGATAACTGTTGGTTTCCATAACGGATCTGTAATGCCAAAAGGAACTGTGTCTGTATCCTCTTTTTTTTCTACATCTAATCTTTCTTCAATTTCATTAATCGTTTGAATATCATTTACATCAGCAATTTCGTCGTATACTGGCTGCTCATCTTGTTCAGGTCTCGACTTTGTATCTTCTCCTTTTGTTTCATGTACTATAAATTCTGCTTTTTCTTCAGATTCTGCATCTTCTGCTTTTTCTTCAGATTCTGCATCTTCTGCTTTTTCTTTAAATTCTGTATCTACTGTTTTTTCTTCAGATTCTATATCTTCTGCTTTTTCTTCAGATTCTATATCTTCTGCTTTTTCTTTAAATTCTGTATCTACTATTTTTTCTTCAGATTCTATATCTTCTGCTTTTTCTTCAGATTCTATATCTTCTGTTGTTTCAGTATCTTCTAAAATTAGATTTTCTTCTACTGTTGCAGCAACGCGTGGTAGCCCATAAAAATCAAAACTAATTTCGAACGTTTTTGAAGGTTCGAATACAATTTGATCATCAATGAGTTTTAATTCTCCAAACGGTGAAAAATCTGCTTGCTGATGGTCAGTTAGTTGCGTCTGAATATTTTCTACAAACGCATTAATGTAATAGTTTGCTGATTCTACAGAAATATTTTTCTTTTCACTTATGAAGTTTGCAAGTGTTTCGTCTTCTTTTAACCCAGTTGTAAAAGAAATCTCGTATTTTGGGGGTAAAAAGGAGTGTGTTTCAAAATCATACCTTCCAGGAATTTTATTTTTATATAGCGTACCAAAGGCATTAATACCAATAATTTTTTGGGTAGCTATTAGCTCAAGAAGGTAAGATTTAAGATCCATTTTTGTAAAAATAAAATTTTAATTCGGTATCAACCAATAATAAATCTTAAACATGTTAAAAGGAGTATGTTATGCCTCCAAAAGCATTTAAACCATTTAGGCGGTAATATAGGTATTTGCTATAATTTGTATTCAATAAGTTATTAATTTTAACAAATGCAGCAAATTTTGGATTAATTTTATAATCGGCTCCGACGCCTAAATCTACAAATCCTTTTATATTTACAACTTTCTCATTATTAAAATTAGGTTTTGGGGGATAAACCATACTACCTGGAGGAATTTCGTTAGCTAAATAAACTTTTGCTTTGCTGTCGTCTTGCATAGCAACATCTGCACTAAAGGTTAATTTTTTATTAATGATGTAAAGAAAATTTGAACTTATGCGCAATTGGGGTTTAAAATAACTTTCCTTTTCACTTGCTGGTGTATAGTCTTCCATGTTTACTTTTCCTGTCCATTTTAAATTATCACTTACCTGAACGGAAAGTTCACCCTCTAAGCCAAATAACTTCATATCTCCAAAATCGTAAGTCACATCAAATTTGTTGAATTTATTGAAGTTGTTTACAAATAAAGGCATATCTGTTATTTTTTTACTGTAAAATCTAGCTTTATACCCAAATCCTGGTCCACCTGTGCCTTTTATTCCGGCACTAATGCTCAATTTTTCTACACTATTTTTAATGTGGATGTTTGAGTTTAAGAAAGGGTTTTCGTCGGTAAAATTTTTTAGACTGTTTCTATTCACATCTCCCTTAATTTCGCCAAATAGTTGAAGAAAATCAGGTATTAAGGTAAAATCGGCAGTTATTGAGGGGAACATGCGCGTAATAGAAGATTCGCCAAATTCTTGAACAAAATTAATACCAGCAGTAACTTTAACACCACTTGCTTGTAATTTTAAATAGGGGTTTAGACGCAATAGATTATTCGAAATTTTTGTATTAAAACCTTTTGTATTCCCTATTTCCGTTGCCGCTGCTAATCCAATATTAAAATCACGAATCCGTTTGTTTAAGTAGGCAGATAGAGAGAGCAATTGCTCTTTGGCATCGAATTTATCATTAAAGAAATAAATGTTTGCCTTAGCAGCATAGCTTAAAGCATTTTCGTCAGTCGAAAATCGATTAATTATCTCTCCTTCTAGTTCGATAAAGTTTAAGGTTTGATTTTCAGGGTTTTGATTTAAGAGCGGATTTAATTCATCTATACCATAAAAAAACAGTCCATGTCGCTCGTAGTTTAATCGTCCATTTAAAGTAGCCTTATCACCTATACTGCGACCAAAAATGCTTAATTGCTGTTTATTTTCGTTTTGTTTGTTCAGTTTTCCGGCCTGACTAAAATGTTTAAAAAATGCACCTGTTTGTAAGGCTTCATCTTTGCCTATACCAACATATCCTTCTGCTAAAAACGTAGAAAGATTCCCAAAGCCACCTCTTACATAATTATTAATTAAAATGGCAGCTCGCTCATCAGCTAGTTGCTGTGCTTGTAGTTTTTGTATATCGGTATTTAATTCTAGTTTACGATCAGTAGGTGAATAGCTAAATTTTGCTTTATAGGTTTTAAGGTTATCTAAATCAGGACTACGTCTTAATTTTACGGCTTCGGCCAAAATGGGTTTGTAAGGTCTTATCACTTCTATTTCTGAGCTTATTATTTTCTCAGGGGGGATAACCTCTTGCGCTTTTAAGCTAGAAAAGCCTGCTGAAAAAATAAATAAGGCAATATATGTGGTTTTATATAATTTCATCTTTTTTGTCTAGTTTATTTTGGCTAATTTTTCTTTGGCGATTGCAACAATTTCGTCTTTGCCCTCATAGCCATCTATTATACTTAGCAAAGTACTTTTTGCCTGTAATTTGTCTTTCAGTGCCAAATAATTATCGGCCAATAGAATGAACGATTTAGCCACCCAATAATCATAATTAGGCATATTGTTAATTAAGTCGAAACATGTTTTCTGCGATGCTTTATAGTCGCCTTTTGCATATTGTAATGCGGCCAAATTATATTTCGCTTCTGCAGCGGCAACTGTTTTAGTTTTAGCCACCACATTGTTAAATGATTTAATGGCTTGTATCGTATCTGCTTTAATTAAAAGTGCTTTTCCGGTATATAATTCAGAACTATTTTTATCTTCTTGGGAGGCTTTGTCTGAATTTCTAATTAAATCGGCATACTTTATCATGTCATCAGCCAAGCTTAATGCATCGTAGGCTTTAATGAGATTATTGATTGCGTAATTATAATTTGCTTTATAATCGGCAGTTGTTTCTAATCTTTTTAAATAAACAATGGCTTCATTGTATTTTTTCTCTACCATTAAAACACTAGAAACACTGATTAAAGATCGTTCGGTATAATCGCTTGTCCAATCGTTTAAAATGTAGTCGTAATCGGCAATGGCTTCGCTAGATCGACCTAGTTTAACTAAAGACTCTGCTCTAATAAATTTCGCTTCTTTATCGTGAATTGCTTTCGGGAATTTATCGAAATAAGCATTAATGGTTTGATAAGCATCTTTTGCATTACCTTTCAAATAAATATTTTTAGCGGCTTCAAATACGATGTTGTCTTGTTCGGCTAGCGAATAATTCCCAATTGGAGTGGTAGCAGCATAGCTGATAAATCCATTTGCATCGCCTCTATCTACATAAATATTTTTAATTGCTTCTAATGCTTCTTTTGCTTCTGGTAAACTAGGATATTCAGTAATTACTCTTTTAAATGACTCCAATGCAGAATCATCTTGATCTTGGTTGTATTGTACCAAGCCAATGGTAACAAATGCTCTTGGTACATAGCTACTTCTAGGATACTTGGCTACTAGGTCTACCAAATCGGATTTAGATTTATCAAGTTCACCCTTATTAAAATAGGTGTATGCAGTTTCAAATCCGGCATCGTCTGCATAATTAGAGCGAGGGAATTCGGTAAGAAGGCTTTGCATAGTTGCGATTTTAGCATCTTCTTGTTTTTCTAGACCTTGGATCATACCACGTTGAAATAACGCATAGTCTTGTCCTGTTAAGCCACCATTTATAATTTTATTATAGTTGGTCATTGCTTTACTGTAGTCTGAGTTTTTAAAATAAGAGTCTGCTAAGCGGAGCGTTGCATCATTAACCGTTTTAGAGTCTCTGTCATCCCCTCTTAAAAAACGCTCGAAATAGGTAGCGGCTTTGCCATATTTTTCATCTTCGAAGGCGGCATAACCCAATCCGTAGTTGGCAAAATTGTAGACTTCCGTTTTATCGGCATCTGGCATGGTTAAGAATTTTTCGAACGTTTTAACCGATTCTCCAAATTTGCGAAGTTCGTACATAGCTTCCGCCATCCAGTACACACTTAATGCATGAATTTCTTTATCCTCAACAAAATTTCCAGAGCGTAAAAACATAGATAAGCCATTTGGGAATGCGCGCTCGTTATAAAATTGTAATCCTCTAAAGTAGGTTGCTTTTTGATAGGCTTCTCTAGCGGCTGTAGTTTTGTTTTGAATTGGTTCTAAAATATCTATTGCGGTTTGATAATTTTTGCTAGTTAATAAGATTTCGCCAAGTAATGTTTTTACCTCATTGGTTTTTTTAGAATTTGGGAATTGTTTTAAGAAGTTTTGGGTCGATTCTAATGCTTGCTGGTTAAATTCTAATTCATAACTCAATTTTGCATAATTCAACCATGCATCTTCTTGGATAATTTTATCAAGTTCTAATCTTGAGGATCTAAAGAACGCACTTCTAGCTTTTTCCTTATTATTTAATTTTAATAATGCTTTTCCTAGCGTGTACATTCCATTCTGTAGGTAAACATCGTCGGAATTGAGCTTTTCTAAATTAATAACAGCTTCTTTAAATTTTCCATTTTGGAAAAGTGAGTACCCATATTGATAAATGAAAAGATTATTTTTTGCAGCACTTTTATCTTTCGCATAAAACTCTGCGAAATATTTTTCGGCGTTTTTAAAGTCTGATTTTGCAAAATAAGAAGCGGCAATTAAGCTAAGCATTTCTGGCTCGAATTTTTGCTTTGTTTTTTGAATTGCGGTTATGGCATAGTTAATTACATCATCGTAGCGCTCATCTAAATAGTACATCGAAGTGATATAATACGGATAACTTGATTCATATGTAGGAGAGCCTTTTAGTTTTTCAAAATTTGATAGCGCAGTTCTATATTCTTTATTAAGGTAATTTATGTAGGCAAAATAGTAGGTTGCACTTTCTTTAAAAGGCGATTCTTCCTTTTTTACAATTTCGAACAATGGCTCTGCTTTTTCCATATTTTTAAGTTCGAAATAAGAGTATCCTTGTTTAAATTGATATTCTAAACGTTGTTTTTGCGAAAGTGCACTTGGATCTGTTTTTTCAAACCATGTTAATGCTTTGGCGTAATTTTTTTGGCCGAAATAAGATTTTCCAACATGGAAGTAGGCAAGAATGGTATTTGAATTTAATGGATATTCGCGAATAAATTCTCTAAAAAGACTTTCTGAATCGCCATTACCCAGCTCTAAGGCGCAAACTGCGGCATAAAACTTAGCATTTTCTTTAATAATCGAAAGTTCGGCATTGCTTTCTTTTTGTGTGCTATTTTTTGATCTTGCTTGTTCAACCAATTTAAATTGTTGGGCTGCAGCAACATATTTTTCATTCTGAAGCAGTTCTAAACCAGTTTTATAATTTTGGTTAAGCTTTATTAATGGGCTTATTTGTGCTAGCCCGGCACTGATACCGCTTACTAAAAACAGAGGAATTAAAAAGTATTTTTTATGCATTAGGTTCCAAATATAAATGCTACTAAAGTAAGGCATACAACTGTAGATATCAACATAAGAAATTAACATCTGTTGATAACACAGGTTAAACGAATAGAATTGGAAAATGTTATGTGGAAGAAGTTGGAAGTGTTTAAGCGTTAGCATGCGATACTTAGACTGGACTCGTATCAGCTAGGCGCGCAATCTTGATAATTGATACTTGCTACTGAGTACTTGATGCTAACTTAATCGTTTTGGCTTGCGAGTAAATAAAGAACTGCCATTCTAATGGCTACCCCATTTTCTACTTGGTTTAAGATAATCGATTGTTTGCTGTCTGCTACATCGCTGGTAATTTCTACTCCACGATTGATGGGTCCTGGGTGCATCACCACGATTTCTTTATCAAGATTATCTAGTATCTGCTTATTCAGACCATACATTAGGGCATACTCACGCAAAGATGGGAAATATTTAATGTCTTGCCGCTCCAATTGTATTCGGAGCATATTGGCTACGTCGCACCAATTTAAGGCTTTAACCAAGTTGTGCTCTACTTTCACGCCAAGTGCGCCAATATACTTTGGGATGAGCGTAGTAGGGCCGCAAACCATTACTTCGGCACCTAGTTTTTTTAGGCAAAGAATGTTAGAAACAGCAACTCTTGAATGAAGAATATCTCCTACAATCACTACTTTTTTACCCGCAACATCACCTAATTTCTGTTTTATCGAATAGGCGTCTAGTAAAGCTTGGGTAGGATGTTCGTGTGCGCCATCGCCAGCGTTTACAATTTGGGCTTTGATGTGTTTGCTTAAAAAAACACCTGCTCCTGCATTGGGATGTCGCATCACTACCATGTCTACTTTCATGGCTAGAATATTATTTACGGTATCAATTAAACTTTCCCCTTTACTTACCGACGAAGAGGAGGCTGCAAAATTAACGACATCAGCCGAGAGTCTTTTTTCTGCTAACTCGAATGAAAGTTTTGTACGTGTAGAATTTTCAAAAAATATATTTGCAATGGTAATGTCTCTTAAAGAAGGAACTCTCTTTATGGGTCTATTAATTACATCTTTAAAATTATTGGCAGTTTCGAAAATCAATTCGATATCATTAAGGTTAATGTCTTTAATTCCTAATAGATGTCGAGTTGATAGTTTTTCGGCTGCCATTTTTACGATTGCTTTTCTGATAATAAGATAACTTTGTCTTCTCCTTCGTTTTCTTCCCAGCTCACCTTTACTTTTTGCGAGTCTACGCAATCTACTTGTTGGCCAATGTAGTTTGGTTCAATGGGTAAATGTCTCGAAAACCGTCTGTCTATTAGCACCATCAATTCTACTTTTTCTGGTCTGCCAAATGCAAGCAAAGCATCCATCGCTGCTCGAATGGTGCGGCCCGTCCAAAGCACATCATCAATTAAGACAACTCGTTTTCCTTCAATAATAAAATCTATAGTATTGCTGCTTGCAGTAACTAGTCCATCTTTTCGTCTAAAATCGTCTCTAAAAAATGTGATGTCTAAATTTCCTTTTTTTATAGTTGAAGTAGATAAGATGGATGAAAGTTCTTGATGAACTCTATCGGCGAAATATGTTCCTCTGGGCTGAATTCCTATTAATACGGTATTAGAAAAATCTGTATGATTTTCAATTAATTGGTGACAAAGTCGTTTAATTGTAATCTGGAATTTCTGACCGTTTAGTAGCGTTCTCTTTTGCATGAAACAAGAATTATGCAAATATAGAGGAAAAAGTTGGAAATCAAGATTTGAAAGTTACAATAACTGGAACGTGGTCGCTATGTTTAGTCTAATAATTGTAATCTCCTATTTCTAGAGATTGCAAATTTTTTAGCATATTCTCTGAAACAAAACAATAATCAATGTGATAAGGCTGTTGAGAGTTTATAATTAAGCTATTCCGATTAACTGATATAGGTGCTCATTAATTTTGCGTGTAATTTCTCCTGGTTTTCCATCGCCGATTTTTTTTCCATCGATAGCAAGAATTGGAAGTGCATTTTTTGTAGAGCTGCTAATGAAAGCCTCATCCGCCTTTACGAGATCGGAAAGATTAAAATCCTGCTCTAAAAGGGTGATATCTTCCAATTTTAAACCTAAAATTTTGCTTCTCGTAATTCCCCATAAGATATCAGTTTTGGGAGTAATTACTTTATTGCCTTTAACGATAAAAAAGTTAGCTCTTGGGCATTCTCTAATGGATCCGTGATGATGGTATAAAACATCATCAGATAAATTTTCTTTAATGTAAGATTGTAACCTGATGGCCTGTAGGTAATCTATTGTTTTAACGGTTGGTAGTTGCCTTTGATGCGGATAAGTAACTAACCTCATTCCTTTATCAAAACTCGTTTTATCGATTTCGAATGGAACTTGCGTTAAAATCAAGTTTGGCTGGCTCATGGTGTATCCATCTTCGGAAAAACCTCCTGTTAGAATAAACTTTAAACCCGAATTAGGTAAGTTATTGCTTTTCATGAGTTGATCAATTGAGTTTTTGAGAACGGCTCTATCCACACCAACTGTTAAATTCATCTCTTTTGCCGAATTATAAAAGCGATCAAAATGCTCTTCTAAAAAAATAGTTTTATTGTTAATTGTTTTTAAGAAATCGAAGATGCCAAATCCTCGTTGAATGGATAGGTCTGAAACAGAAATTTTTGCATCTTCTTCGCTATAAAGTTGATGATTAATGGAAATATACCTATTATTCATTGATAATTCGATTTTCTATTTTAAAGTTAGAACTTTAAAATAGAATCATGAAAAGATAGCTTATTTTTGTGCGATGAAATTCGAATCGCCGGTAATCTTTTTTGATGGTTTTTGTAATTTATGTAACGGTGCTGTACAATTTACAATAAAAAGAGACCATAAAAATATTTTTCGATTTACATCATTAGATGGTAAATATGCACAAGAAAAATTAATGCCTTTTCATATTGATCCTAAGCAGGGTAGTAGCTTTGTGCTATTAGAAGATGGCAAAATTTATCAGCGATCAACAGCTGCTTTAAGAGTAGCCAAACAATTAGGCGGACTATGGCCAATACTTTATGGTTTTATTATTGTACCAAGTTTTATAAGGGATGTAATTTATAATTATGTAGCAAAAAACCGTTACAAATGGTTTGGAAAGCAAGAAAGTTGCTGGATACCTACACCAGAGTTGAAAGAAAAATTCCTATAAATCATTATAATAAGATTTTATGCCTTTAATAATTTGAATTTAAATATCGGTTACTGTAAGTTATTCCCATTAAATCGTAACGTTTGAACTGTATTTTTAAGCGCTTTAAAAAATCAGAATAATTTTTATTTGCTTTTGGGCTCCATAGTATTTCACTTAGGGCATCTAACCTTGGGAACAACATGTATTCTACTTTAGCAGGATTTGTAATGTACTCCGACCATAAGTTGCCTTGTGCACCCCAAATGTATTTCTGTTGTACCTCAGTTAGCTCGGTAGGTATGGGGTCGTAATCATAAACGGCCGATAAGGGTAAGAATTTAGCTGCTGTTAAACTATCTTCTTTTACAAATTGGGCGTGGTTAAAATATAATCTCGTTTCAGGAGTCATAATTACCTTATGATTTTCTTTTGCTGCACTTATACCGCCTTTCTCGCCACGCCAACTCATTACAACTGCATTGGGCGCTAATCCCCCATCTAAAATTTCGTCCCAGCCAATAATGGTTTTTCCTTTACTGTTTACAAATTTTTCTATGCGATTGATGAAATAACTTTGTAATGCACTTTCATTTTTTAAGTTATGGCGCTTCATAATTTGTTGGGAAACTACCGAATTTTTCCACCATATTTTTGAGCCTTCATCTCCGCCAATGTGGATATAGGGAGAGGGGAATAATGCCATTACTTCTGTTAAAACATTTTCTAAGAACTTAAATGTTTTTTCTGTTGGCTGCAAAACATTATTGAACTTGTTAAAAATGCCCCAAGTTTGTGCTACTTCATATTTCTTTTTAGGTTCGGTACCCAATTCGGGATAAGCGGCTAAAACAGCCATGCTGTGGGCAGGCATTTCTATTTCAGGAATGATGGTAATATATCTTTTTTCAGCATATTGTACTACTTCTTTAATCTGTTCTTGTGTGTAATAACCCCCATGCTTAATACCATCATTTCCTGTGCCTGGATATAAACCAATAATGCTTCCATTTCTCCATGCGCCTACACTTGTTAATTTCGGATATTTTTTTATTTCAATACGCCATCCATGATCGTCGGTTAAATGCCAGTGGAAATAATTTAATTTGTGAAGTGCAAGATAGTCGATGTATCTTTTAATGAAAGCTACATCAAAAAAATGTCGACTAACATCGAGGTGCATACTACGATAATCGAAGCGGGGATAGTCAATTATCATTAATGCTGGAATTGCTATGTTTTCTCTATTGGTGGGCAAAAGCTGGATAATGGTTTGTACCGCATAAAAAATAGCTTCATTAGAATTTCCAGTAGCCGAAATTCCTTTAAAATCGACTGTCAATACATATGTTCCTTTTTTTCCATCTAACCTACTATCTAAAATTAAGCTAATATTGTTGTCTTTTCCAGGAATATAAGCTGTTGATAGCTGAAGCTGAAAATACTTTTGTAAATAGTCATTCAAAAAATCGGCTGCTGGTTTTAATGAGTCGCTATTTATGATAATTTTCGACTTTGCATTGATTTGGTAAGGGCTGCTTCCTTTATGAAGATTTACTACCGCAGGTTGAGGAATAATGCTTATTTCTTGAGCTGAAAGGCTTAAGCTGAAAGTGAAAAGCAGATAGTGAAAAATTAAATTCTTCATTTGGGTTTTATTTGACTTAAATGTAAGAATTCTAGCTTGGATCCATCGCTTCTGATGTAAAATCAGAATAAATTTACTCAAGGTAACAAGCTCAAAAAAATCCCGATAACTTATTAGGCTATCGGGATTAAATATATTCGTCAATTAAAAAGCACTATTTTCCTTTTTTCTTGCTTTCTTCGCCTTCCATTTGCTCTTTTAATTGAGCCAATACACCAAGATCGCCTAAAGTAGATTTCTCTACAGAGTCTTTCACTTTTTTAACTGCACTTACTGAAGCTTTAGCTTCTTTCTTTTTAGTCGCTCTTTCTTCTGCAGCAACTTCAGCTTTAGCCTCTTCCCAAATACGGGCATGAGAAACAACGATACGTTTTGCATCTTTATTAAACTCAATGATTTTGAAGTCATTTGTTTCTTCAGCTTTGATTACGGCACCATCTTCTTTAGCCATATGTTTTGTAGGCACAAAACCTTCAACACCATAAGGTAAAGCGATAACAGCACCTTTATCAGTTACTTTAACTACTGTACCTTGGTGAATTGAGTCAAGAGTAAAGATAGTTTCGAAAGTATCCCAAGGGTTTTCTTCCAACTGTTTGTGACCTAAGCTTAATTTACGGTTGTCAACATCAAGTTCTAAAACAACAACGTCTAAGGTATCACCAACTTTAGTAAACTCGTTAGGATGGTTAACTTTTTTGCTCCAAGAAAGATCAGAAATATGGATTAAACCATCAATTCCTTCTTCAATTTCAACAAATACACCGAAGTTGGTCATATTTTTAACTACAGCTTTGTGTTTGCTTCCAATTGGATATCTTTCGGCTACAGCTCCCCAAGGATCTTGAGTTAATTGTTTGATACCTAAGCTCATTTTGCGATCATCTCTATCCAAAGTTAAAACCTCAGCTTCGATTTC
The DNA here is from genome assembly GCA_014377775.1 of Pedobacter sp. Classification (GTDB taxonomy): domain Bacteria; phylum Bacteroidota; class Bacteroidia; order Sphingobacteriales; family Sphingobacteriaceae; genus Pedobacter. The sequence goes on from JACMOW010000052.1 coordinate 21,471, forward strand.
ATCACTAACTTTTAAGAATTCTTGTGGACTACGTAGGTTTTGTGACCAGCTCATTTCTGAAACGTGGATTAAACCTTCTACACCCGGAATGATTTCTAAGAAAGCTCCGTAATCAGCTACAGTAACGATTTTACCTTTCACTTTAGAACCAATCGCTAGATTAGGATCTAAATTTTCCCAAGGGTGTGGAGTTAATTGTTTTAAGCCTAAAGCAATACGTTTTTTCTCATCATCAAAGTCTAAAACAACAACGTTGATTTTTTCGTCTAATGATAATACTTCTTTCGGATGCTCTATGCGGCCCCAAGAAATATCGGTAATGTGCAATAAACCATCAACACCGCCTAAATCGATAAACACACCGAAATCTGTGATGTTTTTAACCGTACCTTCAAGTACTTGTCCTTTCTCTAATTTAGAAACGATTTCAACTTTTTGGCTTTCTAAATCGTCTTCAATTAATATCTTATGAGAAACTACTACGTTTTTAAACTCATGATTAATTTTAACAACTTTGAATTCCATTGTTTTACCCACATAAACATCGTAATCGCGGATCGGTTTAATGTCGATTTGAGAACCAGGTAAGAACGCTTCTACACCCATAATGTCAACAATTAAACCACCTTTGGTACGGCTTTTTACAAAACCATTAATGATGGTATCATTGTCAAGGGCTGCGTTAATAGTTTCCCAAGAACGTTGTGTTTTTGCTCTCTTACGAGATAAAATCAATTGGCCATTTGCGTCTTCTGGAGCTTCTACGAAAACATCTACTGAATCGCCAATTTTCAAATCAGGTGTATCACGGAACTCTGAAGTAGATACTAAGCCGTCGGATTTAAATCCAACATTTAATACTACATCCTTGTTGTTGATAGATACAACGATACCACTAATGATTTCGCCTTGTGTGATTTGATTGAAAGTATCGGTATACATATCTTCAAACTTTTTACGGTCTGCATCACTGTAATTACCAAATACTTTATCATCTGCATCCCAATCAAAATCTTGATCTGGTGTTGCCAATGATGATTTGATTTGTTCGATCGATACTGAATCAGCTTCTGACTCTATCGTTTCTTTCTCCGTCAGACGAGCGTCTGTACCTTGCAATTCGGCTGTTTTAGCCTCTAGTTCTTTTTCTGCTACTTGTTTTTTAGCCATTAATTAATTATCTCCTTTGTTCCCTATTTAGGGACTGCAAAGGTAGAAATTTCTTTTCTTTTAAAAAAGAAATTTCTAATAAATGTTGCTGATTCTTAGGTATATAGTAGGAAGTATCGCATAAAGCGTACCGAGTATCAAGATTTGTTGTCTTCAATTGGGATTATTCATCCGTTAATTTTGCCAAAACCTTATCCAATTTTATTTTATTCTTAACATATGGTGCTAAATCAAATAATTTCACTGATTTAAACTCGATAGGATGACTCTCGCTTTGTAAGGAAATATAACCTCCAGTTAAGGCTTTACCATCTTGTTTAACTTTAGGATCGTAATTACTTACGCTTCCACCCCCAATTTGAGGTTTAGTGTAGGATAAAACTACTTGCTTATTTATAATGTGTTCGATTAATGAATCGGCAAGTACTAAGAAAGATACGGTAACCCATTGATCGCCAGCATACGTTTCAGACTTCGATTCAATACAGTGTTGAGTCATCAACTTGTCGTTCATGCGAACAGTAGTACCCGGTGTACACACATTACTAGTATGTCTTTGGTTTTTACCGTCACCACCTAAGATTTGCGCTTCAATAGAAATCGGGAAATCTTGATCTTTGAGCATCGTTTTTGGATCTTGTCCATGCAACATCGCTCCACTATTTCGAAGTGCCCATCCCTCGCCACCCTTAGCTTGTTCACCAACGAAACGGTATTCAACTTTCAGTAAATAATAAGAAAATGGTTTTTTATAAAAGATATGGCCATATTGTTTATCGAAATTATCGTAACCATCATAACTTACTTTCATCATTCCGTCTTCCACACGAAAGGTATTTGCAAAGTTTTCACCAACGTCATGTTTTGCAATTTTAACTGTCCAATCTTTTAAATCTTTTCCATTAAATAGGTCTACCCAGCCTTTTTGGGATTTTACAGTAGTTGAAAAAGTAAGAATTAGAAGAAAGGTTAGGTATTTGAATGAATTATTGATGCTCATGAGTTGTAAAATTTTAACTAAAATACAATTTAAATTGAACTACTATCAAGAAAAGGTTTTACCATTTTTAAAGCAAAATTTAATTGCTCTTCCTGACTAAGATCAGTATTGTCTAAAATGATGGCATCTTCAGCTCTAGTTAGCGGGCTTTCTTTTCTAGTAGTGTCTGCGTAATCGCGGTGGGCTAAATTTTCGAAAACTTCTTCCAATGTAGTGGCAGTATCTCCTTTTGAAACTAGTTCCTTGTGTCTTCGTTCCGCTCTTATTTTTGGATCCGCTGTCATAAAGAACTTTATTTGTGCATCTACAAAAACGGCAGTTCCAATATCTCGTCCATCCATTACTATATTTTTAGACTTACCCATTCTTTGCTGTTGCTTTACCATATCATGACGAACGAGTTTGTTTGCCGAAACTTCACTCACATTTTCTGAGACAAGCATTTTCCTAATCTCCTCAGAAACCTCTTCGCCATTTAAAAGGATATGCGACTCGTAATCTCTAGAATGAAAGTTCAATTCGATGTGGTTTAGTGCATCTCTTACCGCAGCTTCCGTATTGATATCAACGTTGTTTCGGATAAAATAAAGAGTAATTGCTCTATACATTGCACCGCTATCGATATAAATAAAAGCTAATCTTTTTGCCAAAGCTTTTGCTAAAGTACTTTTTCCGCAAGAAGAATAGCCGTCTATTGCTACAATAATATTTTTTCTCATGTACACAAAGATAATATTATGTGCGAAATTTGAGCTAGGATTTTTGGGATTTTAGGATCATAAGATTGAGGTAATTACCTACCTTTATAGTATAATGGTTTTTAAAGAAAATCTTGTTAAAGAAATTACCTTCAAAACATCAAGGAGTGGGGGTAAAGGTGGGCAAAATGTAAATAAAGTTTCTACCAAAGTAGAGCTGATTTTTAACATTGATAATTCAGTCCTATTTTCGGATAATGAAAAGTTACTGTTAGTTGAAAAATTAATTGGAAAATTAGATTCAGAAAGAAATTTGCATATCGTAAGTCAAAAATATCGCAGTCAGCTTGCCAATAAAGAAAACGTAATCGAAAAAGCAATAGTTATACTTACGAAAGCTTTGCATGTTCAAAAGAAGAGGAAGCCAACAAAAATACCTAAATCAATTGTTCAGAAAAGATTGGAAAGCAAATTGGTTATTTCACATAAGAAGCAGAATAGGAAACGACCAGATTTGGATTAGTTAAACCTATAAAACATTGAAATCGTTCCGTATTGATGGGATTTGACAATGTCCTTAACTTCTTTCGTTTTAAATAACAAGCCAAAGTCGAAGGTAAAACGTTGGCTACTGTAATTAAATCCTAATTGCTGAGCAAAAACGAATTTTTTTATTTCAAATTTTTTATCCGTGCTAAGTAGGGTACCTTGAATAGTCCCATCATAAGCCACAAAATTTAACTGTGGTTTTGCATAAAAGAAAGTTTCAGCAGTGACGAGCTTTGCCGATTTAAGGCGTGTACCAATTGTAGAATTGGTATAAGCTGTTTGGAACAACTGATTAATATTCCCAGTCCGCATTAATATTCCTGCCCCTGCTCCGTTAAATGTAGTGCCCACATTTGCATATCCTTCTAACGAAAAGTCTATTTGATTGTATTCAGAGCGATGCAATAACTTTGTATATTGGACAGATAGGTTTGCGGTAAGTTCATTTTTAATTTGATACTCCCATCCTTTTAATTCATAAAAACCAACTATTTTATGTAATAGTTTTTGACCATCTTCGCCCAAGGAACGAGGTCCTACAGTGCCTAATTCCAAACTAGTCTTTAAAATACTTTCTTTTTTATAGAAAAAATTTGCGCTTGCACCGGCATACAAATATCCTGCAAATGGGCGGTCATGAAATTGGAGATTAGGCACATAACCACTTTGCGGATTAAAAATTTTCTGTCCAGCTGTAACTTCATATATAAATTTCTCGAGCTTTTCGCCTAATTTATTTTGATCTGTTGCATGACGAAAATAAAGCATTAAGCCGTTGGTATAATATCGATCTTGCCCATAAAA
>JACMOW010000305.1 GCA_014377775.1 Pedobacter sp.
ACCGGTTTTATCGAAAGCCTTATTAATTATATCAATATGAACGCAAAAAATATAGCCTACGAGATCGGGCTCTTCTTATTTCAATTAAATAATTCGGCAAACGAAAGTGGTTTTACCACAAAAGAAAGTTGGGAAGTAAAAGTAACCAACGAGGAAGAAATGAAAATGATTGTAAAGAATTTCAAACCCGCAGTAGCTACTCAAATCCCCACAAAGGTAATACTTGAAATATTTAATGCGATAAAAACAAAATTAAACCAACCCGAAGACGTAGAATTAGCCAAGCTTGATGATAAAAGTTTTGCGCGTTTGGAACTTAATTATGTTGTTGCTTATAATTTAAATAGGCCAATACGATAATAATCTATAGTTGTGCAACGTACTTCAAAAACAAATTAAGCGCTTTTCTCTTATCAGTTGTAAACTCAAAATCAAGTTTATAAAGTAAATAATCGGCTAAATCAAAATTTAGAACAGTTGGAAGTTCTTTTAATAGTTCTTTTCTATGCGCTAAACCGAATTTTAATGCCGTATTAAAATCAGCTACAAAAGCGGATGAAATTTCCTTATTTGCCACCCAAGCGGCATAAACGAAGGGTAAACCTGTAAATTTCATCCATTCTTCGCCCATATCATAAGCGAATGCAAAATGTTGCTTACAGCCAAAAGTCCGATCGCCAATTAAAACAATCGCATCCGTTTGTTCTTCTTCATCGGTCGTAAAACGTACATCAACTTTAAAGTGAAATTTCAATAAAACTTCAGCCAATTTGTTTGACGTGCGCGATTGCGGATCGAGCTTTACCGTTTTTATTGCTGATACTGCCACATTTGAAAAAATAAAAACCGAATTAACCGCACCTACCGAACCGATACAATAATCAGATACAATATTTGCATTGGGAACAAAAGGAATTGCAGCAATCGGAATTAGTCCAATATCTACTTGATTATGAATCAATTTAGTGGCACAATCTGATGGAATATCTAGGCTTAGATCAATCTGATTTATTACTTCAGATCTTTCGATCCCATAAATAAAGGGTTTGGTATTGGTATAGGCAACAGCCGAAATTTTAATTTTTAACTCCCTCTTACCTCTTACATTTTCCATCATACCTCTTCCATCTCTTTCAAATGCTTCGTATCATTAAAATCTAAAACCTCAAACCTATGATCATCATAACTTAATCTATAAAGTGTAGTATTTTGATGTGGAAAATCGCCCATCTCCGACATGGGCTTATCTAGCAAATAGCATAACAGTAAACGCATTGCTCTACCATGCATACAAATTAATACACATTGCTCATCTGCCCTGCTTTTTATCACCTCAACAGCTTTGGTTAAACGTAAAAGCACCTCATTCGGACTCTCACCACCTTTAAACTTTGCTTCATAATTCCCACCTTGCCACAGTTCAACAATTTCTTTAAAAGCATGCCTAGCTTCTACAGTATTTGGCATACCTTCCCAGTCTCCCCAGGCCAACTCGTCTAAGCCTTCTAGCTCGTCCCAAGGCAAACCCAAATCGATAAATTGTTGTGCAGTTTGATGCGTTCGCTTTAACTTTGAGGTATAAATATGATCGAAAGGAATATTTTTATAATGCGTATAAAATGCATTTGCTTGTGCCCTACCCATATCATTTAAATCTGAATTAACCCCTCTACCCTGTACTATTCCTAATCTATTTAATTCTGTTTCGCCATGGCGGATAATGTAGAGTTGCTTCATGTTAGTTTATTACGGGCAACTTATAATATTGAGGTTTTACTTCGTTCTCAAAAACAACATCGGTATAATCTGTAACCAGGTTGTATAAAGTGTCTCTTTCAATTGGCTTACGGTTAACCTGCTTAATTAAATGTACGAGTTCTTGCGTACTCATCGCCGGATTTTGTTCTTCGGCACCTGCCATTGAATAAATTTTAGTGGTATCATCCAAGGTACCATCAATATCGTCGACACCAAAATTTAATGACATTTGAGCCGTTTCCCTACTAATCATCGCCCAATATGCCTTAATATGATCAAAATTATCCAAATAAATGCGACTAATAGCATAATTCCTTAGATCTTCTATTACCGAAACTTCAGCAATATGACTCATTTGATTGTGTTGATTTCTGAATTTTAAAGGAATAAACGTTTGAAAACCACCAGTCTTATCTTGTAATTCACGCAAGCGCTCCAGGTGATCTATCCGGTGTTCAAATTTTTCGATGTGACCATACAACATCGTTGCATTGGAACGCATCCCCAATTTATGCCATTCTTCATGTATTGCAAGCCATTGGGTACCTGTACATTTATCTTTCGCTATTTGCTCTCTAATTTCGGGCGCAAAAATTTCAGCGCCCCCTCCAGGAATTGACTCTAAACCTGCTTCTTTCATGAGTTTCATGCCTGTAGCATAATCAATCTTTGCCTTTTTAAAAATATAATGATACTCTACTGGCGTTAATGCCTTAACATGAAGCGCAGGGCGATGTTTTTTAATTGCAGAAAATAGTGAAGCATAAAATTCAACATCATAC
>JACMOW010000306.1 GCA_014377775.1 Pedobacter sp.
CTTCAGCACCTAATAGATTAGCTTTTGGAACCCTACAGTTATCGAAAATCATTTCTGTAGTTTCTGAAGCGCGCATGCCTAATTTATTTTCCTTTTTACCCGCAGCAAAACCAGGCGTACCACGTTCTACTACAATTGCTGAAATTCCTTTCGAACTCCCTGCATCGCCTGTTCGCACCATTACCACCGCTATATCTCCAGATTTACCATGGGTAATCCAGTTTTTAGCGCCGTTAATTACATAGTCATCGCCATCTAAAACTGCTGTAGTTGTCATGCGCAAAGCATCGGAACCTGTATTGGCTTCGGTTAAACCCCATGCACCAATCCACTCGGCAGTAGCTAATTTTGGCAACCAATTTTGTTTCTGTTCTTCGTTACCAAAGGCTAAAATATGGCCTGTACATAAAGAATTGTGGGCAGCAAGTGAAAGTCCGATAGAGCCGCAAACTCGCGAAACTTCTACAATTACATCTACATATTCTTGATAACCGAAGCCTGAACCTCCGTAATTTTCGGGGACCAAAACGCCCATCAAACCCAGTTCACCCAATTGCTTAAATATTTCTATAGGAAAATGCTGTGCTTCATCCCATTCCATTAAATTCTTACGAATATTTTTTTCGGCAAAATCGCTTACCATTTTACGGATGAGATCTTGATTTTCTGTAGTTTGGAAGTTGAAGCCTGCTTGCATATCTGATGGAGTTAAAAAAAGAAATTTTGAAAACAAACACTTACAAATAGTGTCTGAAATCAAAATTTCTATGATTTATATTTGGTTTAGGGCAATGATAAGCAAATATTATTGCAATGCAAGCATAATAAAATTGCTTATAAAGTAGAACGTTTTGGTATTTGGTTCAATAACTTTACCAGTGAAATAATGTTAGCTAAAAAGCGAAGAAAAAATGGCTTAAAAAAAATTAATTATTTTAGTTCCCTCATCCGATGAGCCATGCATTTTGCCAAATCTCATCGGATGAGGGAGGATAACTTTAAAAACCAGCCAAAGAAAACGTATTCGTTGAAAAGTTAATCAACCGTTCCTGTCCGTTTAAAAAATCTAAGCTAATTAAAAAGGAATATCCAGCAACCTTTGCACCTAACTGTTCTACTAGTTTTGAAGCGGCTACAACTGTACCACCTGTTGCCAGTAGGTCGTCGTGAATAAGCACCCGCTGCCCTCCCGTAAAAGCATCTTCATGTACTTCTAAGGTAGCGCTTCCATATTCTAAATCGTACGATTCCTTGATAGTTTTATATGGCAATTTTCCGGCTTTGCGAATAGGCACAAAAGGAACATTTAAAGCCTGTGCCAATGCTAAACCGAATAAAAAACCACGACTTTCTATCCCAGCCACCACATCTATTTTTACATCTTTTAACTGTAAAGCAAGAGCAGCCGTAATTTCGGTACACAATTCAGCATTTTTCAATATTGGGGTAATATCTTTAAAAATAATCCCGGGCTTTGGGAAGTCGGGTACATCGCGTAGGGTTTGTTTGATCTTATCTGCTAACATTAAAATTCTAAGTAAGGCGTAAGCTGTTCAATGGTTTGAGGGCTTAAGATAAGCAATTTTTTAAGGTCGGCAATACCCCCGTAGTTACCATGTTGCTTCCGATATTGAATAATGGCATTTATTTGTTTATATTTTAAATAAGGATGGTTTTTTAAGGTTTCGAAATCGGCCGTATTGATATTGATTTTCTTTATTGCTGAAACATCGATCAGAATTTGTGATTTAATTTCTTCAAACTTTATACTATCCAATCCAAAAACTTCCATTAATTGTTCTTTTTGATGAAAACCACCTAAGCGATCTCGGTATTTTGCTATTCTACGGGCAAAGGCAGCGCCAATGCCTTTAATTTCATCTAGTTTAGTGGTATCTGCCATATTGATCTCTATTTGTATTGACTCCTTTTTAGGATAAATTTTTACTTCAAAATTCTTCCTATTGCTGCTTGGTTGCATCCCTGCTATTTCTACATAAGGTTGTAACCGTTCAAACATTTTCGCAGAAATGGCATACATTTTCTTTAAATCATCTATCTTATAGAATTTACCTCCTTTATTGCGATAATTTAGGATAGATTGTGCTTGCTTAGTAGATAAACCCAACTTTTTCCACTCCCCAATACCGATCAAATTAGGATCGAAATTAAACAAGGAAGATCTTACTGGCACTTCATTTTCTTTTCTACGGAAATCGCTACGATTGTATTCGTTTTTGGCAATTAAGCCTAAATCTTGAATGGCCTTAGTTTCGAAATCGCTCATAATTTCTTCTTTTACAAAAAACCTTTCATACCCATAAGGCGTAACAATTGCGAGCATCAATAGTCCGAATAGGCCAAGCAGTGCATTATATTCTCGCTTTGTAAAGCCAAA
>JACMOW010000307.1 GCA_014377775.1 Pedobacter sp.
AATCGATCCGCACTTCTAGCATCAATTATGCGCTGATGTTTATCATTTGAGGCAATAAATACGTCCCTTTGACTTGAAATCAACTTATGGTCAAACTTTGCAATAAAACTTCCCATTTTTGATAAATCCTTGTATTCACTAACATAATTGTAACCATACGCGCGTACTTGAATAAATACCCACACGATCATAAACTACGAGTAAACTGTTGCTATTTATACCTAATTCTTGTGCAGATTGGGTAAACTTTACTTCGTTAGGCATCATGTGTGGCAAGTTGTTTTTGAGGTCGCTAAATTTATCCCATTCAAATGGTAAAGCCTCTGGAATAATTTTATGACTCATGATTAAGTTTCTCTTTATTGGATTTTTCAAGCTTCCATCTAAAATAATCAGCTCCGGATTATCCCTATTTTCAAAAAGCCAAGTGGCACTAACTATTGGTGAAGTTGTAATCATCATACTAAAATAATAATCTATGCAACAATCTCATTTTATTTTTGTTATTTTATCATATTAGTTTTAAAAACAATGGATAATACGCATCTCGAGAAGCTAATTGAAGAAAATCAGTTAGCTGAAATTATCGAATTATTAAGCAAACAACCAGAATTAGCCAACAGGGCAACTTCTCATCAAATATCGCCTTTATTGTTGGCTGCTTATTATAAAAAAAACGATATTGCAAACGCAATTGCAGAATTTGTGTCCGATTTAACCCTATTCGAAGCTTGTGCTTTAGGAAAATTTGATGATGCTACCCTACTCATCTTTAAAAATCCAGTACAAATTAACTCCTATTCTGAAGATGGTTTTACCCCCCTAGGGCTAGCATGCTACTTTGGACATGAAGATATTGCTCGGTTTTTAGTTTTAAAGGGAGCTGAAGTAAATGTTCCGAGTAAAAATGGATTTAATGTTTTCCCTATTCATTCTGCAGTTGCCGCAAATAACATCAATATCACTAGAATGTTATTTGAAGCTGGTGCTTATCCAAATGTTTGTCAGAAATCGGGTATGGCCCCTTTACATTCAGCTGCACAATTGGGCAATATAGAATTAATTATTCTATTATTAGAGCATGGCGCTGATGTGAATTTACGCATGGAAGGGGGTAAATTGCCTGCCGATCTAGCTGCTCAAAAAGGCTTTGATGAAATCGCTGAAATTTTAAGAGATGTTGATTAATTCCTAAATATCCCACACTTTAAGCCTCACCTTTTTCATGTAATTTCTGATATCTAAAACTACAGCTGCTAATAAATAGAACAAAATTGGAAAACCAACGGCTAGAAAAGAGGCATAAATGAAAAACAAGCGCACTTTTGCGGTGCTCATGTTTAATTTATTGGCCAGATAAGTTGAAACCCCAAAACTTTGTTTTTCGAAAAAAGTTACTACTTTTTGAAACATCTTATTTTCTTAAAATTTTAATTCCAATACCACAATTTAGGCATTTTTTATTAAAATAAATAATTTCATTTATTTCTTTGGCTTCAAAATCCATAATCCTATTCCACAACTCAAACATTTTTTCTCATTGCAATAAAATTTCTTTAAGTGTAAAATTGACTGAGATTGAAAAGCAGAATTCACTTTAGCTCCTGCATCCTTGTATTGTCTTAAAATTACATTACGCTCTGCAGGTAAATTTTCTTGTAAGGCTATGGCTCGATCTATTAACAAGTGCTGGTTTATATATTTACCATATGCAAATAAAAACAGACTAACGGTATTGATAAGTATATTGTGAATCGTATGCCTGCCCAATTGTACACCCACATTTTCTGCTTGTTTATTAAAATGATAATGTGTCTTCCAATAACTGTTTATTGGTAATAAATCGAAAAAGTTATTATCCTTAATCGTGATTACTTTAGAGAATAGATGATTTGAATTTACAATCAGCGCTGCGAATTGAGCTAATCGGAGTGTGGGAAAGTTTTGCGGTCGCATTCGCATAAACTTCCATACCGAAATTGCCATGGGTTTTAACCTATATTTTTTTCTCAGAAACTGATATTCTCTTTTCAGTTGTTGCGGATAATCCTCATTAAATTTTTGTTCTAGAAATCCGGCCTGCCCAAACAGCAAGGCCTCAATTTGAAGCGAATTATTTTTGTGCTTCGCTAAAATCTGTTGTGGTAACGATCTGGCTAGCATTTCCATAGGTACTGAATTTAAGTGAAGTCCAAAGTTTTTGGCTATAAAATGATAAAATGTTTCATCCCAATCTCCTTTAAGTTCGTGTAGCGTATGGTATACTTCTTCTGATTTTTTCTCTAATCGCTCTATCGCAACTCGGATTAAAAAACTACTGATAATAAAATCATCAACTTCGCCAATTTGCTTTTCACATGGAAAATGATTGCTAGAATGAATCAATTGTTCATAGTGAAGCAAAAGTTTATGTGGAAAACGATCTTTAAGCACTAAAACAGGGATCATTGTTCCATCTGTTCGATAAATGGGTTTATCATTTAGGTAAACAACATGTAAGATAACATTATCATAAGCTACATCATGTTGGTGATGATGTGCAAGCCAGTCTGATGCGTTTAGGTGTATTTCTACATTTCCTATCCAAATGGTTTGATCAACGACGAGTTTAGCTTGTAAAAAATCGGGACCAGCATTTTTATTGGGTGCTCCTGGCCTAATTACCTCAATTACCTCACCTGTAGCGCTTTGTAATTTTTGTGAGCCGTATAGCTTAAACTGCCATATAAAATGTAAGAATTCTTCAGGAAATTTCATGATTAAAACTATCAAAAACTCCTTTCAAAAAAGAATTTCAAATAAAATTTAACCCTGAATTACAAGTACTTAAATGGATTTCGACAAGAATTAAGGTTCAATAAAATATTTAACTAGCACTAAGTTTGGAGCTGTATATTGTATAGGCAAGGTGTTATTCGATTTGTAACTCCAAGTCCCTTGCACTATGCTTTCTTCTTATAATTTGTAATAAAAACACCTGCAATAATCAACACGGTTGCGATCAGTAAATCAATCGTAATTACTTCATCTAAAATAAGCCAGCCTAAAAATATAGCAATGATGGTATTAAAATAAGAAAGAAGGGAAACCTCTGTGGCTGTAACCTTTTTTAAGGCATAAGTATAGCTAAAATAGCCAATTACGGAGCCAAATACTGCTAAATAACCTACCGCTGCTAAACTTTTAATGCTCCAACTTGCTGGCGCTATAACAGGCGATAAGCAAAACGCCAAAACAATTTGTACCAAAGCCGAAAATGCAAATTGATAAAAAAGATCTAAAAAAATATTGGAGCTTTGTAAAATGTGCTTTTTGGTATAAATTGTACCACCTGCCCAGCCAGATATAGCGATGGCGATATAAATCATTCCTGTTTGATAATTTGGATCCAGCAAGTCATTTAATCCATCTCTAAAAATAAAAGCAACTCCTAAAAAGCCTACAATTACGCCTAAAAATCCTTTCAAACTTGGTTTTTGTAAACCGATTGCTACACTTCCCAAAAATACTGCAATTGGGGAAAGCGAATTAAGTAATGATGTTAATCCGCTAGGAATACTTTGCTCTGCAACGGTTGTCATGCCATTGGCAAGCACAATCATTAGCGAAGAGAGCAGCATCTGCCTACGCAGGTTTTTCCACCCAATCCACATGAATTCGCCTTTACGCCATAAAATAACCAGCAAAATAAGGGCTGCAACACATTGGCGTATGCCTGCCACAAACCATGGTGGTATGGTATGTACGGCAATTCGGATACCGAGATAGGTTGTGCCCCAAACAATGGCGACAATTAATAAGGCAACAATTAACTTGATCTTAACTTTATCGCTCATATTAATTGAGCAGCAATTAAAATCTGCTCCATTTCTTGTTGCAGTGCTAATGCCTCCTCCCTAGCCTTTTCTGCAAAATCTAAACCATTGCCTGCATAAATAATGCTACGGGCAGCATTAATGAGTAATCCACATTGCTTATTTAACCCGTATTTACAAACTGCAGCCATGCTTCCACCTTGTGCACCTACACCAGGAACCAATAAGAAGTGATCGGGTGCCAAACGGCGGATATTCTCAAAAGCTTCGGCCTTCGTTGCACCTACTACATACATCATTTGGTTGGCGCTGGCCCATTGAGATGATGTTTTAATCACTTTTTCAAAAAGTTGATCGGCTCCGATCTGTTTGATCTGAAAATCTTGGCTCCCCTCATTAGAAGTTAGAGCCAATAAAATTATCCATTTATTTTCAAAATTAAGAAATGGTAATACTGAGTCTTTCCCCATGTAAGGGGCAACCGTAATGGAATCGAAACTCATTCCTGAGCTTTTTTCATTAAAAAACGCTTCTGCATACATGGCAGACGTATTGCCAATATCACCACGCTTAGCATCAGCTATGGTAAACACATTTTTTGGTATATGCTTCCACGTATCGGTAAGTGTTTGCCAACCTTTTACACCATAACTTTCATAAAATGCGGTATTCGGTTTATATGCTACACACAAATCTTGCGTGGCATCAATAAGCTGCTTATTGAATTCCAAAATAGGATCAGCATATTTTAACAGGTGTTTAGGTAGTTTATCTAGTACCGGATCTAAACCAATGCATAAAAAAGATTTTTTCTGTTGAATTTGCGCAAAAAGTTGTTCCTTGTTCATTTTTAAGAAGAAAGTAGACCACAAAGATGTTAATTTTAAGCCTTTTTTAGGAAGCGTGAACAAAGAAATTTTAATTTATTTTTAAACATTTTAAAGTTTTTCTTGCAGATTAAATTTCAAATACATACAATTGTGTAATAATTCTCGATCGTTTATCAGAATATCCCAGAAAAATTTCTCACAAGCAGCTAATATTGAATGTTTTTAAAGGCATTTTTCCGTAATATTCTTTTTGATAAACCCAATTTAAAATTTCTCGACAAACACATATAAATGTTTAATAAAACAGAATTAACTGAAAAGCTCACCGCAGAATTACGTGAGTTAGCAAAAAATGAAGGCATTGCAAACGCTGATGACTTGCGTAAAAATGACCTAATAGAACAACTTCTAAATAAAGGCACAACTAAAAGTGCACCTACGCTTAAGGAAGCCAAAACCAAAATTGTAAAAGAAGGTGCGGCTGATAAACCTAAAGCAGGTAAACGGGTACGAATAATAACAAAAGAAATTGTTGCAGAACCAGAGCCAGAAAGACCGACGTTGTTCGACGAGCCTAAAACTAACCCTACACCCGTTATTTTGCCTCCTGATTTTGTAGATGATCCTAATCGTTTAGAAACAATTGCAGCAAAGTTGCAAAACCAAGCAAAAAAAGAAAAATTTCCGAAAGAAGATAAAAGCGAAGGTAAACCGTTTAAAGAACGAGCTAAACAAAATCAAAAGGAAGCTACTCCTGAAGGTCAAGCAGAAAGCGTAGAAATTAAAGATAAACCTGTTAGAGAAGAGCGCGCGCCTAGAGAGGATAATCGCCCTGCCAAAAATCACAATAACGGCAATAATCATAAACAAAACGAAACAAGCTATTCGACACTTGATTTCGACAATACCATTACAAATGAAGGTGTTTTAGAAATTATGCCTGATGGCTATGGTTTTTTACGCTCTGCGGATTACAATTACCTTTCTTCTCCTGATGATATTTATGTGTCTCAATCGCAAATCAAACTTTTTGGTTTAAAAACTGGTGATACTGTAAATGGAAGTATCCGTCCGCCAAAAGAAGGCGAAAAATATTTTCCTTTGGTTAAAGTAATTAGCATCAATGGTCGCATCCCTGCTGATGTAAGAGATCGCGTACCCTTCGATTACCTCACCCCTTTATTTCCGACTGAGAAATTAAATCTATTTACAGATAATACCAATTACTCTACACGCATAATGGATCTCTTTACCCCTATTGGCAAAGGTCAGCGGGGTTTAATTGTGGCACAGCCTAAAACAGGTAAAACGAACTTGTTAAAAGAGGTGGCAAATGCAATCGCAAAGAATCATCCCGAAGTTTATTTAATTATTCTTTTAATAGATGAGCGTCCCGAAGAGGTTACCGATATGGCCCGTAGTGTAAGAGCAGAAGTTATTGCCTCTACCTTTGACGAGCCAGCAGAGCGTCATGTAAAAATTGCAAATATTGTTTTAGAAAAATCTAAGCGCTTGGTAGAATGTGGTCACGATGTGGTGATTTTATTGGATTCGATTACTCGTTTAGCGAGAGCTTATAATACTACGGCTCCAGCTTCTGGAAAAATTCTTTCTGGTGGTGTGGATGCAAACGCTTTACATAAACCAAAACGTTTCTTTGGTGCAGCACGTAACATCGAAAAAGGAGGCTCATTAACTATTTTAGCAACAGCATTAACCGAAACGGGTTCCAAAATGGATGAGGTAATTTTCGAAGAATTTAAAGGCACAGGTAACATGGAGTTACAGTTGGATCGTAAATTATCGA
Organism: Pedobacter sp.; assembly: GCA_014377775.1. GTDB lineage: Bacteria > Bacteroidota > Bacteroidia > Sphingobacteriales > Sphingobacteriaceae > Pedobacter. The sequence goes on from JACMOW010000307.1 coordinate 6,453, forward strand.
ATAAACGTATTTTCCCAGCTATTGACATAACTGCTTCGAGCACACGTAGAGAAGATTTGTTATTAGACAGAGAAACATTACAGCGCATTTGGGTATTACGTAATCACCTAGCCGACATGAACGCTCAAGAAGCGATGGAATTGGTACAGGCGCAAATTAAAGGCACCAAAACCAATGAAGAGTTCTTATTGGGAATGAATGGCTAGTTGAAATGAAAAAACACATCCCCAATGCCATCACTTGTGCCAATCTGTTTTCGGGTTGTATTGGGGTTGTTTTTGCATTTAAAGGTGAGCTAGAAACCGCAGCCTATTTCGTTTTACTTTCTGGAATTTTCGATTTTTTTGACGGAATGGTAGCACGATTATTAAAGGTAAAATCAGCCATTGGCAAAGAGCTAGATTCATTAGCCGATATGGTAAGCTTTGGCTTTTTACCCGGAGTAGTGATGTTCCAGCTACTAAAAGCTGGGGATTATTCGAATGATTATCTACCTTATTTAGGGTTTATCATCACTGTTTTCTCGGCCTTACGTTTGGCAAAGTTTAACATAGACGAAAGACAAACTGAAGATTTTATTGGTTTAAATACACCAATGAATACTTTATTTATAGTTTCGCTTCCATTTATTGCTAAAGACTATCCAGAAGTGATTAGTAGTACGATTTTATTAATAGGATTAGTTGTGGTTACCAGCTTTTTGTTGGT
>JACMOW010000308.1 GCA_014377775.1 Pedobacter sp.
CATCTAGATTTGAAGCGTAGTAAACTATTTTGGAAAGGCACTAAAACTATAGGTACTAAACATTATGGATTTATACTATTTAATTCAGGATGGCTTCACACCAATGCAGCGGGCAAACTTAATGATGGAATGTTTAGGATAAATATGAAGAGTATAGCAAGTACTGAACATAAAAAATACGAAGCGAACCAAAAAATAAATGCAGAATTAAAAGGAAGTGATTTTTTTGAAGTAGCAAAGTACCCTACTTCCTCAATTGTTGTTAAAAGTATTTATCCTACTGCTAATGCACTAAAGTATAAAATAGAGGGTAGTTTAACGATCAAAAAAACTACCCAACCTATTATATTTTTGGCTACAATTAATCAAGGTGGAACCACAATAATAGCGAATGCAAATTTAACGATAGATCGCTTAAAATGGGGTATTCATGAAACATCTAAAGTTTCGGTTGTGGATCATTTTTTTTCAAGCCTTAAGGATAAAATGATAGCAGATGAAATTCCGATTGTATTAAGGTTGGTGTTTGTGAAAAGTAAGACTAATTTATAATTAGCATTTTTATCTTCTAAAAACATATTTCTGTTGTTATTGTTATCATCAAAACCATTTTAAAGATGAATTAATGGCGACTAATAAAAAGCGAATTGCTATTATAGGAGGCGGGCCAGCTGGCTTATTCTTATTTAAAACGCTGCTTGATTCAGGAAAAAGGGATATAGAAATCGATATATTTGAGCGAAGGAATCGCTTGGGTGCTGGGATGCCTTATAGTAGTAGCGGTGCTAATGATGAACACATCACCAATGTTTCGGAAAACGAGATACCTGAGCTTGTTACTTCCATTGCCGAATGGGCAAGAACAGTTCCAGTTGCTATACTTAATCAATATCACATCGACCCAGACAATTTTAACGAATATAAGGTGTTGCCTCGCCTTTTTTTTGGTATGTATCTTTCGGCACAGTTTGATATTTTGCTTGAACATGCTAAAGCGGAGAAAATCACCACAAATGTGCATTTTGAGTGCAATGTTGAAGATATTATCGATAAGCCTGAATTTAACGAAACCTGGATCAGTATACCTGATTTGGGAATAATAGAATTCGATACGGTTGTGATATGTACAGGGCATAAATGGCCAATGATACACGAAGGTAAAGTACATGGATATTTCGATGCTCCGTATCCACCAGCGAAGTTGAATCTTCATCTCAATCATAAAGTAGCAATAAGGGGTTCATCGCTTACTGCTATTGATGCAATCAGAACAATTGCTCGAAATAATGGTGCTTTTTTTAAAGCGGAAGGTAGAAACCTAACCTATGAGCCATTTGAACATAGCCCTAATTTTAAGATTAGTATGCATTCGAGAAATGGAATGCTGCCAGCTGTACGTTTCCATCTCGAAGATTCCCATTTATCGAACAATTCATTGCTTAGTGAAGAAGAAATTGCTGCACATATTAAGCAAAACGATGGATTTTTATCGCTCGATTATGTTTTTGAAAAGGATTTTAAAGCTATTTTCCAAGATAAAGATCCGGAGTTTTATGCGAAAATAAGGGAGATGAAGATAGAGGATTTTGTGACTGCAATGATGGAACTTCGTGAGCGGTTAGATCCATTTATATTACTTGAAGCAGAATACGAACAGGCAGCGAAATCAATTAAGAGGAAGGAAACAATATACTGGAAGGAAATGCTTGGTGTATTGAGTTTTGCCATGAACTATCCAGCAAAATACCTTTCGGCCGAAGACATGCAGCGGCTCCAAAATACACTTATTCCGCTAATTTCGATTGTAATTGCGTATGTTCCTCAAAGTTCGTGTGAAGAGTTGCTTGCACTAAATAATGCTGGTGTTTTGGAAATGATCTCTGTAGGTGATGATAGTGAAGTAGTGCCCGAATATGAAAAGGGTGGCGCTACCTACCATTATACAAGTGAAGCTGGAGAGAAACAATCTATCTATTACCAAACGTTTATTGATTGTGTTGGTCAGCCTCATTTAAGCTATGCCCAGTTTCCATTTAAAAGTATGCTTGAAAATAGGACGATAAGTGCGGCCCGAATTCGATTCAGATCTGAAGAGCAGGGGCGGAGAGCTTTGGACAGTGGTAATGAAAAGGTGGAGCAAGGAGCAGATGGGGCCTATTATCTGAGTGTTTCGGGTATTGCGATAAATGATAGTTTTCAAGTATTGGACCAATATGGTGCTTACAGTGAGCGCATTTATATCATGGCTGTTCCATATATAGGGGGACTAAATCCTGATTATTCTGGATTAGATTTTTGTGAAGAAGCAGCTAGGCGTATAGTGAAAAGTTTATTATAATTAGATGTAAGCTTATTTTTATAAATTAACATTATGATAATAATTTATTAACATAGTCTTTGTATCTTCATGTATATGAATTATCCTGTATTTATCTTTCATGAGCTGGTGCTAAGATTTTCGGATATCAACCGAGGAATAGGTAGGTATATTTCTAGTACCATTGATAACGGCGAGTGTTTTATTAGGACAACGAATGGTATCATACGAATTGGACTTGCGCTTTTAGAGAAGCAGTACTACGATCCAAAGCAAATATCTGATGAAGAGCTACAACAACTTGTACTGAGTTTCAAAACAGAATAGCGCTATCATTAGCGGCTAGCAGATTTAATATTCCCTTAAGATTTAGCATGAAAATCTTGTTTATTTTTACCGCGAATGTATTGGTATGAAGAAGAGATCCGGTGATCAGCTTGTCGGTCTTTTTTAAGTTTTTTGTAAAATTGATCGTTACTAACCTTAGTGCACTAAGGATTTGTTCAGTAAGTTTTTTCTTGGCTGCTTTTATTGATTCTTTAGCGATTGCTTTTTTCTTTTTCATTCAGCGTTATTCTCCAAAAGTATGTTATTGTAATGTTAATTTAATATTAACTTATTTTAAGTGTCTGTTATCTACTTAACATACGTTGCCTAACAATTATAGGTCGTAACGCGTTTATATAACTTTAACAAAAATTTAATGGCTAATTTAGAGTTGCTTATTTAACTCAGGTAGCTAACAAACTATCTGCTAATTATAAAGAAGCGTTTGATGCAGCTTTATCAATAGCAGAATTTGCTTTTTCTTATATTATAGTTAAATTTTTAAATTGTTTGGCACAATAAAGTAGTGGCTGTATACGTAGATTTTTGTTTACTTTGGGTAATATTACAATGATGTTTATGACTTTGATGGTACAAAAATGAAAAAGCTTGAACCCTTTTCGAAGTTACTTTCAAAACCAATTCTACCCCCTTGACGTGCTATATATTCCTTACATAAAACCAAACCTAAGCCAACACCTTTTTCGTTATTTGTGCCAAATTCTGGTTCAGAAATAATGGAGAAAATGTTTTTCTGTTTGTTTATCGGGATACCTTTTCCATTATCGGTAACTGTTATTTTACATTCATGTAATACCAACTGAGCATCGATATGGATAAACCCACCATTCGGAGTAAATTTCACAGCGTTACTAATTAGGTTGCGAACTACCAG
>JACMOW010000309.1 GCA_014377775.1 Pedobacter sp.
CGAATTTTATAGTGAACACTCACTGTATCTCCTGATTTGAAAGAAGGAAACTCATTTTTCGCGATTACCTGCTCTTCTACAAATTTTACTAAATCCATGATTTTAAGCTATTAAGCCGATCTTTTGTTGATTAAAATCGGACTGCAATATTAGGAATTTTATTTCAAAAATAAAAGGGATTTGGGAAAATAATTTTATGTTTTTTGCAAATGGGTAATTAGAAATGGAAAATGGGCTTCATGCTTAGCAGAATAACTATTTCCTCATTTTATTTAAGTAAGTCAGGCCTCCGTTCTTGCGTTCGTTTTAAGGCTTCGTCATGGCGCCAATCGTTAATCTTGGCCTCATGCCCGCTTAGCAACACATCTGGCACCTTGTGGCCTTGCCAATCGGCCGGTCGGGTATAATTAGGTGAGTCTAACAACTCGCCTTGAAAACTATCTGAAAGTGCCGAAGTTTCATCATTTAACACGCCCGGGATTAATCGAATTACTGCATCAACCAAAACCGCTGCTGGCAATTCTCCACCTGATAAAACATAATCGCCAATAGAAATTTCTCTTGTTACAAAAATATCACGGATTCGTTGGTCTATTCCTTTATAGTGTCCGCATAAAATCATAATATTTTTTTTGCCCGAAAGCTGATTCGCAATGGTTTGGTTTAAGGTTTCTCCATCGGGGCTCATAAAAATAACCTCATCATAATCTCGTTCGCTTTTCAGTTTTTCTATGCAGGCCGCAAAAGGGGGAATGGACATAATCATGCCGCTACCACCACCATAAGGGTAATCATCCACGCTTTTTTGCTTGTTGGTAGCGTAGTCTCTTAAATTATGAACCACAATTTCGGCAATTCCTTTTTTTTGTGCACGCTGTAAAATGGAGTGGGCAAAAGGGCTGGTTAATAAATCGGGCAAAACAGAAATGATATCGAAGCGCATGGGGCAAAGATAAGGATTGTTTAGTGTATGGCTCGAACTAACTAAAGTCCATTTCTTCCAATTCAAAAATCTCTTCTACAGGCTTTACGAATATTTTAGCAATTTTTAATGCCAACACCGTTGAAGGAACGTATTTACCAGATTCGATGGTGTTAATGGTTTGCCGTGATACTTGTATTAAATTGGCAAGTTCTGCTTGGGTAATATTTTTGATGGCACGTTGTACCTTTAAATTATTTTTCATTTTTATAAATTATTTTTCAAAGGTGATGATGTTATGTTAATGGTTTCATCTTGTAGCCCTTCTTTTCTTAATTTGTACAAACTCCAATAAAATTTAATAATAAATATAAGCAATGTTGTCCATATATTATATACCAAAAGGATTAGGAAAACTAAACCATAGGCGCTAAAATTAAGGACAATTAAGACGACATAGCTTAAAAGAACCGCCCATTGCAAACTCTTTAGTCTTAGCACAGAAATGTATTCGTCTTCTATTTCTTCCTTGGTAAAGACGATCATCAATAAGCCAATAGTAATTCCAAAAACGGCAAATTCATTCGTTAAGTTGTAATCTTCAAAGTTAAAGGAGCCCCCAACAAACTTATAAATCTGAAAGCCTTGGATTTTAAAATCGATCAACATACAAAAGATTCCAAGTGTGGCAAATAGTAAAAAAATAACCCAACCAAATACCTTGTACTTGTTAGGAAGTAATAGAGAATTTTTCATTTTGAAAAATATTTACTAAATGTAAAGCAAAATTTACATAAATGTCAAATAAAATTGACAAAAAGAACGGAATATTTTACACTCAATTGAAAATAAAAAGATTAAGATTATGAGTATCGAGTAAAGTGTAGGTGTTGTATTTGCAATTAACTTAAGAAAGACCCGTAACAAATTCGAGACTCGTGGCAGATGTTACCAAGTTAAATTTAAGTTAAAA
>JACMOW010000053.1 GCA_014377775.1 Pedobacter sp.
TGGAAAAATGTTCTGGTAGTTTTTCTGATCAAACGAAAGTGCAAATGCCAGCCGTCAACCTGAATCAGATGTTTAAGAAATAAATTTAGATAGTTGCTGTTCGCATAAACCCTACACTCTCTTCAATATCTTTCGATAAAATCCGATCCGCCTCATTAAATGAAACCACTTTACGATATTCACACACTAACTTTTCAATTTTAACCGATGATTTTTCTGGTCTTCTTAATTCTAGTGCTTGGCTGGCTGTTAACAGTTCTATAGCCAAAATCCGTTCTACATTATCGCAAATACGTAAGCATTTTGTAGCTGCATTGGCGCCCATACTTACATGGTCTTCTTGTCCGTTACTGCTCACAATGCTATCTACCGAAGCTGGGGTGCACAATTGCTTATTCTCACTGGCAATTGAGGCAGCGGTGTACTGACTAATCATTAATCCCGAATTTAAGCCTGCATTTTTTACCAAGAAAGGCGGTAAACCTCGTGTTCCAGAAATTAATTGAAAGGTTCTTCTTTCGGAAATAGATCCCAACTCAGCCAAGGCCATGCCTAAAAAGTCCAAGGTTAAGGCCAACGGTTGTCCGTGAAAATTTCCCGCCGAAATAATCAAATCTTCATCCGGAAAAACATTCGGATTATCGGTTACCGAATTTACCTCGATTTCGAAAACCGATTCGATATAATCGATGCTGTCCTTGCTAGCCCCATGCACTTGTGGTACACAACGGAATGAATATGGATCCTGCGTTTGCTTATCTTTTTTGGCAATCAACTCACTCCCTTCTAGCCAATTATGCACAATTGCTGCAGTTGCAATCTGTCCTTTATGCGGTCTTATCAGGTGACTTAAATTTAAAAAAGGATCAATCCTACAATCAAAGGCATCAATCGAAATCGCCGCAATGGCATCGGCCCATGCCGAAAAGCGTTTGGCATTTAATAAGCAGCAAACTCCATAAGCACTCATAAATTGAGTGCCATTAATAAGCGCTAAACCTTCTTTACTTTGTAAGATAAGCGGTTCCCAATTTAACTCCGCGTAAAGCTCACTTGTACTCATTTTATTCCCCTTATACCACAACTCACCTTCGCCAATTAGCGGTAAAGCCAAATGTGCCAAGGGCGCTAAATCGCCAGATGCTCCCAACGAGCCTTGTGTATAAATAACCGGTACGATATCGTAATTATAAAAATCGACCAAGCGCTGTACTGTACTTAAAGCAATGGCCGAATGCCCATAGCTTAACGACTGTATTTTTAGCAAAAGCATCAGCTTTACAATCGGCAACGGTACTTCTTGTCCGGTTCCACAGGCGTGGGACAATAATAAATTATGCTGTAATTGGGTAAGGTTTTCTTTGTCGATTTTTACGTGTTGTAAATACCCAAAGCCAGTATTTATGCCGTAAATAGGCTCCTCATTTGTGCTTAGTTTATTGTCTAAATAGGTACGGCATTTCTGAATTCGCTCAACCGCTAGTGCTGCTAACTTGATGTGCTGTTTTTCTTCAATAATACGCTTAATAACGGACAGTGATAATTGCCCCGAGCCGATTTCGTAAACTGTCATGTACTTCTATTTGGTAGTCAAAAGTAGGAATAAAAGATGGGAAAGGGGAAACAAAATGGGCAATGGGAAATAGACTATATGGTGGCAAATTGTAAAAAAGAAAATGTATAAATAGTAAAAGAATGCAAAGGCGATTGGATAAAACTAACACAATACAACAGAACTATTGTTTACATAACATGATTAAATTTTTTTACACATGTTTTATCGCTCTTTTGCTAGTAAGTTTTAGCATAAAGGCCCAAAAACAAGACACGCTTTCTATTACGCTAGAAAGTGTAAAATACGCTCATCCCATAAAATATTTTAATATTAATGTGGAGAACCAAGATCTTAAAATGGCCTATATGGATATTGCACCAACTAGTAAGGCCAATGGAAGAACGGTAATGTTGTTTCATGGGAAGAACTTTGGAGGCTATTACTGGACAAATGTGATTCAGACTTTAAATAATGCAGGATTCAGGGTAATTGCCCCTGATCAAATTGGATTTGGTAAGTCCTCTAAAGCACTTATTAATTATAGTTTTCATCAACTAGCCGAATGGAATAAACGATTATTAGATTCTTTACGAATACAAAAAACAATTATTCTAGGACATTCTATGGGCGGCATGCTCGCTACTCGCTTTGCTTTGCGCTTTCCAGAACGAACGGAAAAGCTTTTATTAGAAAATCCCATTGGCCTAGAGGACTACAAAACTTTTGTACCGTATGTAACAACAGAGCAACAATACCAAACAGAATTGAAAGCTACTGCACAAAGTATAAAGGCCTATTATTACAGTTCTTATTTCACCTTGTGGAAACCAGAATATGATGAGCTGGTTCGAATTGCTGCTGGTGTAACGCTTAGTACAGATTATCCCCGATGGGCCAGGGTTGCCGCAATAACCTTTACGATGATCTATGAACAACCTATAATGTATGAATTTTCCAATCTTAAAGTGCCTACGGTACTTTTTATAGGCACAGCTGATAAAACGATTGTTGGAAAGGGACTACTAACGCCAGCGCAACAAGCATTGCATGGACGATATAAATTGTTGGGCAAACAAACTGTCGCAAAAATTCCTGGTGCTAAACTAATAGAATTTGATGGCGTAGGGCATATTCCTCATTTAGAATCGCCAACAGAATTTTTAATCGCCCTTCTGGGAAGTCTATAATCTTAAAAGCCTACTGTTCTATAAATCCTAGCTTAATTCTCTAAAATCGCTAACTGCGCTAAAATATCTTCCTCCGTAATTGGGTAAGCCACACCATTCACAATATTTTGATACACCGCTTCAATTATCCCCATGTAATCGCCTTTTTCGGAAGGTATAACGCTTTTTTTTCTGCCTCCATTTTCGGTTACTAATGACAATTGCCCAGCATCTGATAGATTTTCAATTCCATAACTTACTTCCGTTGGCTTCATGCCTTTTAGCAGTTGTGCTTCTTGTACATCAGCATGATTTTTACTAAATGAACCCAACATTCCATTCACAACAAAGGCATCTTTAATTTCTGCTACTAACATACTGGCCGTTAAAAAAACATTTAAATCATTCGGATAACCTAACTGAATCATAAAGTAATCATCCACTTGTGTGTTCGCCCTATGTTTACCTAAGGTTTTATGAAATTTCTGAGGTTTTCCGAATAGGCTAATGGCTTGATCTAGTAAATGCGGACCTAAATCGTACAATAAGCCACTCGCTTCATAAGGTTCTTCCTTGAAAAATTTAGGGCTAATCTCATTCCGATACCGATCATAACGGAAATGAACTTCTATTAATCGGCCCAATTGGCCACTATCGATTACTTTTTTAACTGCATTAAATCCGCTATCATACCTTCTATTTTGATACACTAATGCTTTTTTACCCATGCTATTGGCTAGGGTAAACAGTTCTTTTGCTTGTGCTGATGTTGCTGTAAATGGTTTTTCTACCAAGATATGTTTTCCAGCTTTTAAGGCTTGTTTGGCATATTCAAAATGTGTAAAATTTGGGGTATTAACGATCACTAAATCTATTTCATCATCTGCAATTAACTCGTCGATACTGTTATAACTTATAACTGAAGGATAATCAGCCGTTGCTAATTTACGATTACGTTCAGTAATACCACGCAAGCTAAATCCTGGGTGTGCATTTATAAAGGGCGCGTGAAATACCTTTCCAGACATTCCAAAAGCGAGTAGGCCAGTATTGATTTTAGTGTTCATTTAACAAAGCTAAAAAACTTGATGTATATTTGTAGCATGATCCCAGCAGAAATACATGCCAAGTGGAAACGCTTACAAAATAAAATTTCTGAGGAGTTTGACTCCGATACGCCAGATTTAAAAGTGATTTTGTTTTTAATTGGTGTTCAGGAGCTTGGCAAGGGGCCTGGAAAGTACAGTAAGCGGCAAAAGGAAGAGTTAATGCACATTGCCACCTGCAGGTTATTAAGTGATATGGGTTTTTATGAGCTCGAAGGGTTGGATCAAGACGGCTGGCCACATTGGAAATTATTAAAACCTGTTCCTTCTTATGCATTAATGGAGCAGGAGTTACTGCTTAAGGGTTTAGCAATTACGTATTTTGAGGATGTGTATTCTTAACGCAAAAACCCCGATGCAAAATAAATTACACCGAGGCTTTACGTTTATAAGTAGATATATAAATTCTTAAGCTTATTTGCCTTGTGCAGCAGCTTCTTTTTTCAATTGCTCGTTCGCAACAATTACAATTTCAACTCTTCTATTGGTTGCTCTACCAGCATCAGTAGCATTATCGCCAATTGGCTCTGCGTAACCTTTACCCATTGTTAATAAACGTGAACTTGGTACACCCTGAGAAACCGCATATGCTTTTACAGCAGCTGCTCTTCTTTCAGATAAGCTCATGTTATATTGTTCAGTACCACGACTATCAGTATGTCCAATTACTTTAATATCTGTTCCTGGATATTGATTTAATGAACTGGCTAAAGATTGAATGTTTGTTTTTGCTGCATCTTTTAATGCAAATTTATCGAAGTCGAATAAAATACCACTGTCAAATTTCACAATAATTCCTTCACCTTCTCTAATTACTTCTGCATTAGGAATTGCATTTTGAATTTCTGCAGCTTGTTTATCCATTCGTTTGCCGATAAAACCACCTGCTGTACCACCAACTGCAGCGCCAATAATTGCACCAACTGCTGTATTACCTGCTTTTTTCCCAATTAAACCGCCAATTACACCACCAGCCGCAGCACCTATACCGACACCTTTTTGTGTGTTGGTTAAACTATCACAACCTTGAAAGGTCATGGCACCTAATGATAAAGCAATACTTAGGGAAGCTATTTTGAATTTTGAAGTCATCATTTTTTTAAATTTTAATTGATATAATAACCCTTATTCAAAGGGAATGCCAATTTTTAAAATGCCATAAATCGTTTAACAGAGCCATTCATACTTTAAAATTGACCTTTTTACTATACAGGTGAGTTATGAGTTGTGAATTTCCTATTCTGAAAAGTATGCTTCTAATTCTTTCAGTGTGTTTTCGTCGGTGTAAAAATCTTTGATGATTAACCCTTTTTCTAATAAAATAATGCGATCACAAACATCAGTAACATGATTTAAATCGTGGCTCGAAATTAAAGTAGTGAGTTTTTCAGTAGTTTTTAAAGACTTTAATAATGATTTAAGCCTGATTTGTGTAGTCGGATCTAAATTAGCAAATGGCTCATCCAAAACTAAAAGCGCTGGTTTCTGCATTAAAGCAGCAGCAATACCCACTTTATTTTGATTGCCTTTTGAAAAATCCCGAATGTATTTTTTACTATTTAGAATTTCGCCATTAAAAAACTCTTCATATTTTTTTAGGTAATCACCCACATGTGCTACACTTAAATTATGTAAGCTCCCAATAAAAATAAAGTACTCTTCGGGCGTTAAATAATCGATTAAAAAACCTTCGTCTAAATAAGATGCCGTATAGTCTTTCCATTGGTCGTTTGTGGCTACATTTTCTTCTTTCGATAAAACTTCGCCACTATCTGGTCTAATTAAATCAAGTAGCATCCTGAATAAGGTTGTTTTCCCAGCGCCATTATTGCCCACTAAACCAACAGTTTCACCATTTCGAATAGTTAATCTTTCTATATTAACTACAGTTTTACCAGCGTATGATTTCTTTAAATTTTTAAATTCTAACATAATTTTATGCTCTAAAGCCTTCGGCTATTTTATATCTTTTTTGTTCAAATAATTTTGTAATTAAATTAATCCAGAAATTACGCATAAAAAGCATAATTAGTCCAAATGCCCCAATACATAAAACACCCAAGTAAGGTTTATTGATAAGGCCAAATGGCAGATAAAGTAATATGGGAATAAAGATAAAAGGCAAGCCCATTACCATTTGGGTGGCGCCCGTTCCTTGAAAATTAAAAGCAGCTCTTTTGGTAATGTCTATTGGCTTATAATTTAATGTGGCAAAATATAAAACCATTACGGTTCCAAATCCAACATTGTATAGATAAGCAGCCAAATGTAAGACTAACAGCTTCCAGCTCAAAAAGCCGTAAAAGCTAGAAAGAATCGTAATCACAGTAGCCGATATCGTAAACAATAGGAATTTGGCTTTGATAAAATCTTTAAAATTAATTTTGTTAGCCAATAAGCCGTCGAAATGGCTGCTTTGCCAAGCAAACATGAATTGGCCGTAAGTAAGAATACCAATTCCAGTCATAAATACAGCTGCAAAAAGCATTTTTCCAAAAGAATCACTATCAATAAGTTCTTTACGATAAAAAATAAATCCATAAAATAAGAAAAAGAATCCCATCATGACTGAAGATCGAGATCTTTTATGTCTCAGTATTAACTTTAGCTCAATTGCGGCTAATTCTCCAACTTTTCCAAAACGATTTAGGAAGGCATAGTCTGTACTTACTTTTTTCTCATTTTTTGTACTTAGTTCTTCTGTATATAAATTAGCGCTCAAGTAATCGCTGTTTAACTTAAACATCAGTCCAGCTGCTAGGGTTAAAATGAGTGCTAGAAAAGGATATTTTGCCACTTGTAGAAACACAAAATTGGAGGCATCCCTTACCGAAATAATGTGAAAATAATCTAGCGCAGCCAAACCCGCAATTATACCCATACCCCCGGCAAAATAGGCGATATTATTAATGGCTTTACGCTTGATGTAAAGCACAAAAAAATTATTGAATATGGCCAATGAAATTACTGATAAAATATACATTGATGCCGTTAAGAAGCCTAATGTAGGCCCAATTTTGATGAAACAAAATGGAAAAAAAACAAAAAATGGCAAGAAGTTAAATATCGAAGAAATGGATTTGGTATTTAAAAAGTTAATGATTGTTTTGCGTTTAATGTTAAGGTGCAGATAAGGCACAATGCTTAATGTAGGCAATTCTTGCATCTGGGTTCTAATTGCCAAGTCAAATAAGAAGTAATACAAAATAAAGCCATTAAAAACTTCGATTACATTTTTTCCAGGAAAAATTTTCTCGATTAAAACAGGCATTCCAAATCCTGCACCTATGGCAATGGCCAAAAAATAGAGTACAAAAAATCCTAATAGCAATTGTGCCGCTATACTTCCTGTTTTATTTCGGCTACGCCAAAAATCTTTCCACTGGTGATTTAAAAAAGTTGATAGCATATTAATAATTGTATTTGTTTTTCCAATTCTGTTTTAGTTTTTCTCTTAATTTTTCTTCAGCAGGATTCTTTCCTGGGTCGTACAGTTTTGTGCCACTTAATTGGTCTGGAAAATATTCTTGTGCCGAAAAATTGCCCTCATATCCATGCGAATATTGGTAATTTTTACCGTAATCTAAATTTTTCATCAACTTTGTTGGCGCGTTACGGATATGTAATGGGACTGGCAAATTACCAGATTGTTTCACTAAAGCCTGTGCTTTATTAATGGCTTCATAAGATGCATTGCTCTTAGGTGATGAAGCTAAATACGTTACGCACTGCGATAAAATTATTCTGGCCTCCGGATAGCCAATTACATTTACGGCCGTAAAACAATTATTTGCTAAAAGTAGAGCATTCGGATTGGCATTGCCAATATCTTCAGACGATAAAATCAATAATCTACGCGCAATAAATAAAGGGTCTTCACCTCCTTCAATCATCCTAGCTAGCCAATATACTGCTGCATTAGGGTCGCTTCCACGAATAGATTTAATAAATGCAGAAATTATATCGTAATGTTGCTCGCCTGCTTTGTCGTATAAAGCAAGGTTTTGTTGTGCGTGACTGAGAACATTCTCATTGGTTAATGTAATTTCGTTTCCTCCAATGCCATTGATGGCAATTTCGAGCACGTTTAAAAGTTTCCGTGCATCGCCACCAGATAAACGGATCAAGGCTTCGTGCTCTTTGATCTTGATCTTTTTTTCTTTTAAGACAACATCTTTAGCGATCGCCGTTTGTAGAAGTCCGGACAGTTCATCCTCATTTAAACCTTGCAAAATGTAAACTTGGCATCTGGAAAGCAAAGCAGATATGACTTCGAAGGATGGATTTTCTGTAGTTGCGCCAATTAAAGTAACCAGTCCGCGTTCTACTGCCCCTAGCAAACTATCTTGTTGTGATTTGCTGAAACGATGAATTTCATCGATAAATAAAATAGGCAGACCTAAAAAGCTGTCTTTCAATGCTGCAGCTTTATCAATTACCTCTCTAATATCTTTAACGCCAGAATTGATGGCGCCTAAATTAAAAAACGGCCGGTCTAAGCTTTGAGAAATGATGTAAGCCAAAGTTGTTTTACCTACTCCAGGAGGCCCCCAAAAAATCATCGATGGCAGCTGACCACTTTCTATTGCTTTTCGGAGTACTGCATTTTGGCCTACCAAATGCTTTTGCCCAACATAATCGTCCAAATTTTGAGGACGCATACGTTCGGCTAATGGCGGTAGGTTTTGCATAGCCTAAAAGTAATCAATTTTGAAGGGAAATTAAAACTTACTAACGACTAAGTACTAGCCTTCACCTTTTTCTTAAAAAACTTCTTCTTTCTAGGATACGGTGCGCGCTCAGGCGCAGCATCTGCTGATGGGGCTACACCTAAATGTTCAGGCATTGGCATCCGATCAATCTCCCTTTCAATTAATTTTTCTATGTTCGAAAGTTTGCGTCGGTCTTTATTATTAACCAATGTAATGGCTGTGCCAGTTGTTTCTGCCCTTGCTGTTCGTCCAATTCTATGGATATAGTCTTCAGGATCATGTGGCGCATCAAAATTTATAACTAAATCAATACCAGTTACATCAATACCACGACTTAAAACATCCGTCCCAATTAATACATCGAGCTTACTGTTCTTAAAATCGAGCATAATAGATTCGCGCTCTTTTTGCTCTAAATCGCTATGAAAAGCCGCAGCTTTTAGGCCTAATTTTTTAAAAAACTTACCTAATTCTTTTACTTTCTCTTTTCGTCCAGCAAAAACGATAATACGTTTGTAGGTTGCCGATTTAAGCATATCAGTGAGTAAGGGCACTTTCTGTTCGTCGTGAACAAGGTAAACCTGTTGGTTAATTCCTTCTGCTGGTTTAGAAATCGCTAAGCTTATCTGCTCGGGCTCCTGTAATAAGGTTGCCGCCAGCTTTCTAATTTTTGGAGGCATTGTTGCAGAAAACATTACCGTTTGACGCTCTTTAGGTAAGTAGCCAACAATTTTCATGATGTCTTCATAAAACCCCATGTCAAGCATTCTGTCGGCCTCGTCTAAAACTAAATACTTTAGTTTATCCATTTTTAAAACACCAGATGAAAGATGAGCGATCAGTCTCCCTGGCGTAGCAATAATAATATCTACACCGTCACGCATCGAGCGTTTTTGTTGTTCATAGGCAATGCCATCACCCCCGCCAAAAACAGTTAGCGAACTAATATTGGTAAAATAGGAGAGTGCTTCTACTTGCAAATCGATTTGCTGGGCAAGTTCTCTTGTTGGGGTAAGAATCAGCGTTGTATTATGCCTATCGTGGTTTTCGGTAAGCATATTCATGATGGGCAATAAAAATGCGCCTGTTTTTCCTGTACCAGTTTGTGCACAGGCGATAAGGTCTTTTTTAGCTAAAATAAGCGGAATGGCTTGTTGTTGTATCGGCGTAGCGTTCTTAAAACCCATGGCCAGTAAACCCTCTAAAAGTTCAGGGTTAAAATTAAAATCTTTAAAATCCAAATGTTTATTGTTGTAAAATACTGTGTAAAAGTACCTTAAATTAAGGCGAAAAGCAAATGGAACAATGTATTCAGCAAAAAATTAATTAACCATCAAGACACTAAGGCCACCAAGAATATGTCTCCAATTTTGTGTTCTTTGTGGTAAAAGGCGAGACTTAACTATTTCTTTGTATCCGCATATCCAAAAACCTTTTGCAATAAGCTAGTAGAACGCGAACTGATATTCTCCCTGATCTTTAATTCTTCTAATGTCACTTGGTAAAACATCCCATCAATTGCTTTTTGTGCCACATAGGTGGATAAATTCGTATTAACCGGTTTCACCAAAGGGATTTTATTGTAGGTATTTGCAGCATCGCTCCAATATTTGGTAGCGCCAACTTTACTTAAACTCGTAGTAATAACGGGTTCAAATTTTTGTAAAAGTTGGGCAGTGGTTACCCGTTTAAAATAGCTAGTTGCAGCATCTTTATTGCCTAATAAAATATTTGTAGCATCGGTAATGGTCATTTGTTTAATGGCACTTATAAATATGGGTTTGGCTTCTTTTGCCGCATCCTCGGCAGCACGATTTATGCTTAAAATTACATTATCGGCCAATGTGTTTAAGCCGATACTTCGTAATGTTCGCTCTACTTTTTGCGCTTCTGGCGGAAATAATATTTTAATGGCTAAGTTGCCTAAAAACCCATCTTTTGCTGATAATTGATCCGCGCCCTGTACAGTGCCAATTTCTAGCGCCTGCTTTAAACCAGCCCCGATTTCAAAAACAGTAGGATTTCCATTGGTTGGAATTTGTTTTAAAATACTTCCGATTCTATTCTGACTTTGTACATCGCAGCTACTTAAAAATGTGAGTAACAGGGCTATCAAATAAATACTAATTTTCTTCATCTCTAAACTTTCTTTAGCAATTATAAGCAAATCTCTTGCCATTAATGTTCAGGTAGTTATTAAGATTGCGGCAATTTCCTTTAAATTTCCATACCCTTATCGAGAAATATTTTTTATACTTTAGCATTTCCTACACAAAAGCCTAGTTTGAAGTTTATAAAAAATACAGCCAAAACAAATACGCAAGACGATCTTGCGCTCATTGCCGCTTATCAACAAAGGGGCGATTTGGAGGTTTTGGGAGTGCTTTATAACCGATATATGTACTTGGTATTCGGGGTGTGTTTTAACTACTTTAAAGATGAAGAGCAGAGCAAGGATGCGGTAATGCAAATTTTTGAAGAGTTGGTAGTTAAACTAAAAGTGCATCAGGTTCAGAACTTTAAAAGTTGGTTGCATGTGCTTTCACGAAATCATTGCTTAATGGCATTGAGAAAATCTTCTAAGAACCCAACAGTTTCTTTAGAAGATAATTTTGTGGATAATGATGATTTTGTGCATCTTGATATCGATGATGCAAAAGAAACACAGTTAACCCTGATGGAGAAGTGTATGGAAAATTTACCAGAAGAGCAACGCAAAAGTGTAGACTTGTTTTATTTACAAGAGAAGTGCTATAAGGAAGTTGCTGATATTACTGGATATGATATGCTAAAAGTGAAGAGTTATATCCAAAATGGGAAGAGAAATTTGAAAATTTGTATAGAAAAAAATAGTGAACAATAGCGATTGGTTAGATATAGATGTATTAGAGGATTATCTTGATGGTAAGCTTGATGCTAAAACTATGCATAGTGTAGAAAGGCTTTCGCTCGAAGATCCTTTTGTAGCCGAAGCATTGGCAGGTTTAATTTTATCACCAAAACGTGTGCAATCTTTGTCGCTGTTACAAAAGCAATTACAAGATCGAATTGCACAAAAACCTGTTGCACAAAAACGTTGGCAAATAACTTCACAACGTTTAAGTATTGCTGCTGCAGCGGCTGTTCTTTTTGTAACGGTAAGTTTATTGTTCTGGATGCGAGAGAGTAGCAATCGCAAACAAATTGCTTCAAGTACTTCTAAAAAGGTTGAAGTAGCGCTAGCGCCAGTTAAGGTAGCCGAAACTCAAACACCTTCACCTTCATTAATGAGTGTTCAAAAGGGAGATAATGGAATGCGGTCTATACACAAGAAAGAAACTTCTACCGAGTTCAAATCTGAAAAGGTTGCTTTAAATGAAGTAGTAATTACTGGAGCAGGAACCACGAGTCGAGAAATGGATAGAGTTTTGGTACGCACAACACCTGTTGGTGGTTGGAATAAATTTGAAGATTATGTGCTTAATAATAATAAATTACTTACAGATAAAAGGATAACTGGTAGATATGTAACCATAAGTTTTGATTTAGACAAAGATGGTAGCCCAATTCATATAAAAGTAATAAGGAGACATGAAACAGTGCCAATACAAACTGATGCCGAAGAAATGGAAGCGATCCGTTTAGTTAAGGATGGACCGAAATGGACTTTACCAGAAAATAGTGGATCTTCACCAAATGCAGCTTTTGTAAATATTAAATTTTAATGTATAAGAATCCACAATTCGAAGAAAGGGATAGGGATATAATATTGGCTTTTATGAAAGCCCATTCTTTTGTGACCTTAATTGGTTATGATGGCGATTATCCGGTAGCTACTCAAATTCCAGTAAAGATTGAACAACGTGAAGAGCAAATTTACCTTATTGGCCATGTAATGAAAAAAACAGATCATTATCAAGCCTATGCTAAGAATGAAAACGTATTGGCCTTATTTGCGGGTGCACATGCCTATGTCAGTGCTTCGGTTTATCAAGACCCCGCGGTTGCGTCTACATGGAATTACAGTTCGGTACAAGCGAAGGGGAAAATTAAATTGCTAAATGGTGCAGAAACGAGAGAAGTAATTAAAGAGTTAACCAATCGTTACGAAAACCCAGCAACTAGCAAGTCTGCTTTTCATCACATGAGCGAAGATTATATTGAAAAAAACCTGAAGGCCATTTGCGGCTTTGAAATTTTGATCCAAAATATTGCAAGTGTTTTTAAATTAAGCCAAAATCACCCTGCGGTAAATAGAACGGCAATAGTCGATCATTTAACTAAAAGTGAAGGTGCGAATGATCAGCAAGTTGCACACGACATGGAGAAAGTTACAAAAAGAAACTAAGGATATAATAGATAATTGCTGCTAGTAAAGCCGAAATAGGAATGGTTAATACCCAGGCCCAGATCAGTTTTATGGTTACGCCCCATTTTACAGCCGAAACACCTTTGGTTAATCCTGAGCCTATAATTGATCCCGTAATGGTATGTGTTGTACTTACCGGAATTTTTAAATGCTCTGTAAAGTATAGGGTTAAGGCACCTGCAGTTTCGGCCGTTACTCCCTCAAATGGAGTAACTTTTGTAATTTTTGAACCCATTGTTTTTACGATTTTCCATCCACCACTTAAGGTTCCGGCGGCAATAGCGCTGTAACACGCCAATGGAATCCATGTAGGCATTTGTCCGGCAATGTCTTCCCCATTAGCGCCTTTAGATGGTAAGGCAACATGTAACCAGGTGGGCAAACTTTCCATAGCCACACCGCTAGTATGAATGTAAACTACCACTGCTGCGGCAATAATCCCCATTACTTTTTGCGAGTCGTTACCGCCATGCCCTAAGCTAAATGATGCAGAAGATAAAAGTTGCATTTTACGTAGCCATGCGGTAGATTGAGTTTGATTTAAGCTGCTAAAAATTAAGCAAAAGAAGCTAATTGCTAGAATAATAAAGGCAACCAACAACCATTTTATATTGTGTGATTCAAGAAGTACACTTAAGAAATGCGATTCGAAACGTGGGACTTTAATTTCACTATAGAAAAGCATTTGCTCGGCTACGAACCAAATTGTTCCAATAATTAATGCCGATGTAAATACCTTTGGCCAAATGCTTTTTTTCGAAGAATGCAATAACCAAATTGAAATAAAGTAAGAAACTACTGCTCCGATAATGGGCGCTAAAACGATAAATCCTACAATTACTAAAACACCTGTTGGCATTTCGCCAGTTTTACCTTCTTTATACCAATTTACCACATTAATGCCTGCATGCGCAATGGCTGCGCCGGCAAAACCACCAATCAACGTGTGCGAAGAGCTAGAGGGAATCCCAAACCACCATGTAAATAAGTTCCAGATAATAGCTGCTATTACACCTGAAAGAATTACAACAAGATTAATATCCATGGTATGAGCGGTTTTAGCAACCGTATCGGCTACGCCGAAACCAAATACCCAATAGGCCAAAAAATTAAAAAATGCAGCCCAAACTACCGCTTGAAAAGGGGTGAGTACTTTTGTGGCAACAATGGTTGCAATGGCATTGGCAGCATCGTGAAAACCATTGATATAATCGAAAACAAGCGCTAAACCAATAATTACAAGAAGGAGGGTTAAAGTCATGTTTTGTAGCTTATGCGTTTTTAACCAAAATAGACTCCAATACGTTTGCTGCATCCTCACATTTATCGGTTGCAATTTCTAGCGTTTGTAAAATCTCTTTTTGTTTAATTAATTCTATAGCGTTGGTCTCAAACTCAAATAAGCGAGCAATGGCTAAATTACATACATAGTCTGCCTGATTTTCGGCGCTGTTTATTCTAACACAAGCATCAGCAATTACGCGGATGTTCTTAAAGCTTCTTAATTCTTTAATCGCTTTTTCAAGATCACTACACATTTCTACTAAAAGCTCGGCCAATTTAATCATGGCATCACCAATATTGGTTACATGGTACAATTCGATATTTCCTGCCGAGGCATGAATATAATCTGCAATATCATCGATTGCGCTTGCTAAGGTATGTATGTCTTCACGATCAAATGGCGTGATAAAATTCTTACTTAATTCGATAAAAATGGTGTGGGTAATGTCATCACCAACATGCTCTAAACGTTCAACTTCTTTAATGGCTTCCTTCCTTTTTTCCATATCGTTAGTGGTTACCACCACCAATAAAGCCTCGGAAATTTTTAAAACATTGCTTCCTGCTTGCTCAAACAGGGGTTGAAATTTTTTGTCTTTAGGTGTAAAGAAACTAAAAATACTATTCATATGTTGATTACATTGTTTTTAACGGTCATATGGAGTACGCCATGTATTGTTATTTGCTTTGAATTAAGGCACATGGCTAGTTCATATTGATTTGAAATGATATACGGTGTAAAGCTACGACTGCAATGTTAATTTAATGTTAACAAAGTTATTGAGGTTGTTAAATTTTTTGAGCTTTGTTAGTAATTGGTATAGGGTGTTGCTTAATGCCTAGGACGCCTAATTTAAATACGAAGTGCTACGATTATTTATCCCTTCGCTAGCGTAAACGCAAAAGTAGTTCCAATATTTGGCGTACTGCGCACTGAAATGGTTTGCTCGTGTGCTTCTAAAATATGCTTCACAATGGCTAAGCCCAATCCGGTTCCGCCTTCTTTGCGCGAACGATGAGAGTCGATTCGATAAAATCGCTCAAATAAACGAACCAGATGTTTTTCCTCGATTCCTATCCCATCATCAGTTACCTCTACTAAAAATTGATCATGTAGCTCGAAGATTTTAATGGCGGTTGATCCATTATCATTTCCGTACTTAAGCGAATTTTGAATTAAATTGATTAAAATTTGCCTAACTTTTTCTCTGTCGGCATTTACGAGTGTTGGTGCAGCATATTTCTCTTTAAAGGATAACTTAATGTTGCGACTAGCGGCGCTGTCTTCCAAGCCATCCATCACTTCTTTTGCAAGAGGTACAAAATCAAATTTCTCGTAATTTATGGGCATTTCACCTGTTTCCAGTTTAGAAATCGAGTCTAAATCGTTGATGAGATAACTTAATCGTTCCACATTATTTTCTGCCTTTTTTAAGAATTTCATTGCCATTTCTGGATCGTCAATTAAGCAATCTTGCAACGTTTCGATATAGCCTTGAATGGCAAAAAGTGGAGTTTTAAATTCATGCGAAACATTAGATAAAAATTCTTTTCGAAATTGTTCCTGCTTTTTAAGCAAATCTATTTCTCTCTTTTTTGCCCCTGCCCATTCTTTTACCTCTTGCTCTACATCATTAATGGGGTCAGAACTTTTATATTCGCCTATCGCTTCTTTTAAATCTTTGCCCAATTTAAGGTTATGGATCAACTTATAAATAAGCTTGATTTTAGTGTAGATATATTTTTCGAGGAGGTAATAAAA
>JACMOW010000054.1 GCA_014377775.1 Pedobacter sp.
AGGAAGTAACACCGCCCGTAACAAAAATATACTTAGTCATGTTTGTGAGTTTGTGAAATTAAATAGGTTTTTGACGCCTTTTTAATTGTTTTTGTACGGGATACAAAGCTACATAAAAATGTTGGGTGTGGGGTTAAAATTATAAAATAAATCCATAGATAAACAAGGAAGCCCAGTTTCTGCTGGGCTTCTTTTTTACTTCTCTATCATCTTAAAGTACTTCACATAATCTATCTCCAGTTTTTGAGGAAATATCGTGTCGTCTATTCCTTGTGCACCACCCCAGTCGCCACCAACAGCAACGTTTAGCAGCAAGTGAAATCGCTTATCGAAAGGCCAAACTTTATAGCCTGTTCCTTCGTTCACAAATTCAAAAACCAATACATTATCGAAGTAGCCACGAACAGCATATGGTGTCCAATCAACTCGGTATATATGAAAGGCTGTGCTTGCATCGGGGATTAACTTTTTGCTTGTTTTTTGTGTATTAATCTTGAAATAATACGCTTCGGTATGTGTGGTAAAATGAACGGTATTTTGATCGTAGCCTACATGTTCCATGATGTCAATCTCACCAGATTTAGGCCAATCTCCATACACACGATCTGTTGGTAGCATCCATATCGCAGGCCAAGTTCCTCTGCCAGAAGGCAGTTTTGCTTTAATCTCAAATCTTCCATAAAGGGCGTCCATTTTATTTCTACTTACCAAACGCGTCGAAGTGTAAGCCATCCCGTTCATGCTTTCTTTTTTTGCTGTTATGGTTAATTTCCCATCTGCTACACTTACATTTGATAAGGAGTTGGTATAAAATTGTTTTTCATTATTTCCCCATCCAGAGCCACCCAAATCATAATCCCATTTGCTGGTTTCGGGTAAACCCGTGTAGTCGAATTCATCAGCCCAAGAAACCGCTGACTCAAATGCCCATTGCTTGTCTACTACTTCAGCAGGTTTAGGTGGGAGAATAATTGCTTTATCTTCTTTTTTGGATGTACAAGATTGACATGATAAAATACAACCTGCGGAGAGCGCAATAAAGAAATACAATTGTTTTATTGGGGTGATCATATTGTTCTTAGTTTATTTAAATTCAAAATCATCGATATAGAAGATGCCAGGGTGTGGATGTCCTTCACCGCCTAATTGTACCACAATCTTATCGTACAAGGTTTGTGCAGAAGATCCCGAATAATCAAATTCTAACTGTACCCAAGTGTTGTATTGTGAAGGTAGAATTGTTTTTACAATTTCTATTTGTGTTTGCCAAGCATTACCACCAAGTAATGAATTTTGTAATTTAATAGCAACCGTTGGTTTAACTAAGCCAAAATCATTAGCACCAGGAATAAATACTTTTAACCTGATTTTGTTTTTTGCAGCCAAATCGAAACGGTAAGGAAGGGTTACGTTTAAATTACCATACTGGCCATCGCCACCCGTCCTTTTTTCATAATAACCAACTTTAGGGGATGTATTTCCTAGTTTAAATGGATTATCGTACGATCTTGCATAATCTATATTTTCAGCTCCCCATGCAAAAGTAGTTGTGTTTTGAAAATCGTCTGTTAGGTTAGCGGCTTGCATTGGTTTTTGAACAGGCGGAACTACGGGACGGGTATATCCTTTTCTGATCAGTTTTAAATACCATGCATTACCAGCGTTCGACTTATCACCAGATCTTAACCACATTTCATCTGCGGTTAGGGATAGAATTTGGTATTGTGAAACACCTAAGTAATAACTAATAAAACCATTATTGCTTAGGGTTATAAATTTGTTTCCATTTACGGTAGTTACCAACCAAGTTAAATTAGTAGGAGGGGTGTAGTTTACAGTTGGATCATCATTACCTGTTGGACCACCAATGCCAGGCGCATTTGATGCATTGGCAAATGTGGTTCCATTATTGGCTAAAGTGTACTTTAACGCATTCATATTAAAGGTCATCTCGTCGTCGTAAAATCCATTATTTGATTTTTCATTTGGACCAGCCTGATACCAATCAGGAAACTGAGAGCCAATTGGACCAACACCTAAGTGGCCTGGTTGCGTTTGATCAATCATCCAAGTTTTACCGGTTGCATTAGCTAATCCGCCAGAAAGCAAGGTGAAAGCTGGGTCGGTAAGCATAGCGGGGTTTGTAGCAGCTATGGTAACGGTTTTGGTAGTTGATGCATAACCACCATCAGTTACTATCGTTAATTTAACGGTATACGTTCCTGCAAGGGGATAAGATGCCTGCGCGGTTGCTCCTTCTGCTGTAGCGCCATTTCCAAAGTCCCAAATTGCTTTAAAACCAGGTGATTCGTTTTTAAATGTGATTACATTGGCATTTGTTGGCGATGCAGTATTAGAAAACTTTACCTGATCTGCAGTTGGTGAAGCACCAAGTTCTCTTACTGACTCATCTTTTTTACAAGATGCCATTAAAGTTAACATCAGACCTAGACATAGCCAGATGGATGTTTTTATGGTATTTTTATATAATTTCATTTTTATAATTTTTTTAGTAATTAATTATAACCAGGATTTTGCTTGATATTTCCTTTTGTAACATCAATTTCTGTTTGAGGAATTGGAATATATTCACTTTTTCCTGCTTTGAAACCAACAGCGCCGAGTACCGCTACCGCTCGTCCGGTGCGTACCAAATCAAAGAAACGATGTCCTTCTGTTGCTAATTCTAATCTACGCTCTGCATAAATATTATCTAATGTAGCCGGAATTGAAGCCAAACCAACCCTAGCTCTAACGGCATCTAATAATTCTTTTGCACGCGCTGCACTACCACCTCCTTTAATTAAAGCTTCAGCTTGCATTAAGTACGTATCGGCAAGGCGGATTTCAATTTCATTAATTGGCCAGTTTTGCTCTGCAACACCACTAGCCGAACGGAATGCTTTTAATGGCGCATATTTTTTAATGAAATAATCTGTATTCTGATAACGTGCATTATAAGTTGCTCCCGCAGCTTTTAAAGCTGTTCCATCGATAATCGTTGCTGCAAATCGAGGATCATTTTTCATCACATTTACTAAATCTAATGTTACTGGACAAAATCCCCAGCCACTAGAGAAGGTATCTCCATTATAACTATCCATGCCGATAAATTGAGTGCCAACGTTTCCTTCTCCGCCATTGATATAACCCCAATCAGACCATGCTGCATTGTTTGAGTGGGGAATTTCGTAAATAGACTCGGAATTGAATTTATTTGCTGGGTTAAAAATTTCAGCATAGTTAGTTAGTAGTGAATAGCCGTATGGGTTTCCGACTCTATTAATATCCTCAAATAAACTGGCAGCTTCTGCTAACTTGGTATTATCGTTTTGATATAACAATACTTTTGCTAATTGTGCTTTGGCTGCACCCATTGATACTCTTCCTTTTTCGCCAGAAGCAATGGTTGTTGGAAGGCCGGGAAATGCGTCACGCAAGTCTTTCTCTATTTGTGCATATACTTGTGCAGGAGTAGATTGTACCTGTTTGTAAAGATCTTCAGTAGGTAAAAGTGTTGTAATCAAAGGCACTCTTCCAAACAACCTAACCAAATCGAAGTAAAAATAAGCTCTTAAGAATTTTGCTTCTGCAGTAACTCTTGTTTTAAAACCCGCACTTAAAGCAGTTGCTTTTTCAATTTTACTTAAAATTAGATTAGCTCTATTGATACCTGAAAAGTTTTTAGACCAAAGGCCTCCTTGAGGGCCAATTCTCGAATCCATATTAAAATTATCAAAGGCCACCCAACTTGGTTGATCTGATGCATTACTACCACCCGCCCAACTATCATCGGATGCTGCAGTAAGTAAAGGCATTTTCATGGTAAAACCGCCAGTTGTTCCCCATTGCGTAACATCGTACACCGCAATAATACCTTGCATTACTTCGGTTTCGTTTTTATAAAAGTTATCTTCTAAAGCCGTTCCTTTTGGTGTTAGCTCAAGAAAATCTTTTTTACATGATACTAAAATCTGCATCATCGCAACTATTGCAACAGTGCCAATTATATATTTCTTTTTCATCATTTTTATTATTAATTATTAGAAACCAACATTTATGCCTGCAAAAAATGTTCTTGCTTGCGGATAAAAACCACGATCTACACCATAGCTTCCGCCACCAATTTCTGGATCATAACCAGTATATTTTGTGAAAGTAACCAAGTTATTAGCCATTGCGTAAAATCTAATTTTATTTAATCCAGCTTTTTTAACCAAAGTTATAGGTAGTGTATAACCAATCTGCAAGGTTTTGATTCTAAAATAGGAACCATCTTCTATAAATAAGCTCGAAACACGGCTGTAGTTTTTATTATCATCTTGTAAAGTTAAACGAGGAGTTACATTACTTGTTCCTTCACCAACCCAACGATTTAAAATGGCTGTGGTGTAATTTGCTGTGGGTAAATCAAACCTCCTTAAAGCATTAAATATTTGATTTCCAGCAATACCTTGGCCTAAAACAACCATATCAAAACCTTTATAGTTGGCGCTTAAGGTTAAACCATACGTGAAATCTGGAGTAGGGTCACCAATAATTTCTCTGTCGTTATCACTAATTAAGCCGTCGCCATTTAGATCGCGAAATTTAATGTCACCAGCCTTGGCACTAGGTTGAATCATTCCTCCGGCAGCATTTTTGTAATCGGTAACTTGCTGTTGATTTTGGAATAAACCATCACTTCTAAAGCCATAGAATGAACCAATAGCATGACCAACTTTGGTACGTGTAACTTCTAATCCTTGAGGGGTAACAGTTTGTCCGCCTAAAAACTCTTTATCATCTCCTAAGAAATCGATATTGTTATTTAGCAATGATCCATTCGCTGCAACTTTAAAAGCAAAATCGCCTAGTTTTTTATTAAAACCTAATTCTAACTCAAAACCTTTATTTGATAGGTCGGCAATGTTTCCGATTGGTCCCGCATTACCTACATAACCGGGTACAGCAATCTGCAATAACATTCCGCTAGTTTTTTTATGGTACCAATCTGCTGTTAAAGTAAAGTTTTTAAACAAGGTTGCGTCTAAACCAATGTTAATTTGAGAAGTTTCTTCCCATTTTAAATCTGGATTGGATAATGCATCTGGACTAACACCGTTATTTAAACCTGCAGAAGTTCCCAAAGTGTAGTTTCTTCCACCGCTTACGGTAGATAGGTATCTAAAATCTCCAATATTGTCGTTACCAGTAACACCATAAGAACCTCTAAACTTTAAGAAATTAACAGCATTGCTTTGTGGAAAGAAATTTTCTCTGCTGGCTACCCACCCTACAGAGGCTGACGGAAAATAACCATATTTATTGTTTGGGCCAAAGCGTGATGAACCATCTCTACGAATAATTCCAGTAAAAAGATATTTTTCGTTGTAATCGTAAGTTAAACGACCAAACATCGAATTTAAGGTGTTTAGGTATTCACCGCCGTAATATACATCGTTTGCTCTAGGAACTGGGAATTGCAATGAAGCATCTTTAATATTGCTTACTGGAATGCCCTCTTTAGTTCCACCTTGTATTTCGCCTCTATTCTTTTGTGCCGAATAGCCCAATAAAGCAGTAAAATTATGTTTATCGATTGCTTTCGAATAGCTTAATGTATTTTCTAATGACCAAAATAATCCTCTATTGATACTTCTGTTATAAGATGTAATTGTAGTTTGATTGATCGAGTTTAGGAAATAAATAGGGGTAAAGCCATCGCCACCCCAAAAAGCTAGATCCACACCACCTTGTGATCTTATTTTTAGTCCTTTAATAATTTCTGCTTCTAAAAACACATTACCTACTACTTTGTCAGACCATGATCTGCCTTGTGCCACTGCCAACGCTGCTACAGGATTTAAGATCTCTGATTGTGCATAAGAAGAAATACCATAAGGAAATCCTTCAGAATTTCTTACTACTGGATTTCCTGCATATATAGGTAAGTTAAATTTAAGTGGATCAGTTTCTACAATAGGGGTAATTGGATCAATATTAATTGCCCTATTTAAAGGCGAGCCATATTCTGAGTTGGTGCTTACACCTACAGCATTAATTCTGGTGTAACCGATGGTTTGACCGAATTTGATGCCTTTTGTAATTTGATGCTCTGAATTGAAACGTGCAGTAAATCTTTTAAATTTAGAATTGCTTGTAGCTACAATACCATCTTGATCAAAGTAACCAAAAGAACTGTAATAAGTAGATTTTTCGTTTCCACCGCTGATACCTAATTCATGATTTTGGATTTTAGCACTGTTGTTAAATACAGCCGATTGCCAATCTGTACCCATACCCATAGATGATGGATTAGCAAAACGAGGAACTGCTGTTGGAGTTGCGGCCAATTGTGCTTCGTTATATAACGTAGCATATTGTGTTGCATTTAATAAGTTCAACTTTCGCGAAGGTGCCTGCGTACCTAGGTAGGTGTTATAGTTCACAGTCATCTTTCCATTTTTATTCCCTTTTTTTGTAGTTATAATTACAACACCATTAGCTGCTCGCGATCCATAAATTGCTGCAGATGCTGCATCTTTCAATACTTCAATTGACTCGATATCGGCTTGGTTAAGGAAATCAATACCTCCCCCAATTTGAACACCATCAACAATATACAGCGCATCGCTATTATTAATCGAGGTAGTACCTCTAATTCTTAGCGTAGCACCATCTCCTGGCTGACCAGAACTAGTGGTGATCGTTAATCCCGAAATTCTACCTTGTAGAGATTGTTCGATACGCATTACTGGCATATTTTCTAAATCAGATGATTTTAACTGAGAAATTGCACCAGTAACTACACTTTTCTTCTGTGTGCCATAACCAATTACTACTACTTCAGATAAATCTCCAATCGCATCAATCATTGCTATGTTGATGGACTGGTTATTGTTTACAATAAATGTTTGTGATGTTAATCCGATTTGAGAAAAAACAAGAATACTTCCTTTTGGAGCACGAAGACTGAAATTCCCGTCAGCATTAGTGGCGACACTTCTTCTTGTGCCTTGAATAACGACAGAAACACCGGGTAAGGGTGATCCATCACTTTTAGAGGTTACTTTTCCTGAAACATCTATGTTTTGCGCCCACACACCGAGCGAAAAGAATAGTGAAAACAGTAGAAGAATGAATGTAAATTTTCCTTTCATAACAAATAATTTAGGTTTATATTTTGGTTATTTTTTTTCTACTAATCATTAATGGTTAATTGATGATTTTCGCTAATAATAAAAACAAATATAAAATCGGAATTACTAAAAGCATAAAATTGGCCTACTACAATACCCATACAAGAACAACTTTTTTCTGCAAATTTGGTAAGACCACGCAATATGTTACCACAACAAGTAGAATTTCACTATCTTCATGAACCAAATATTTTGAGCTGCGTGAAAAGTGCTATAAAAAATTTATTTCTGTTTATCTTGATGGTGTGTTTTTTGCCTTCAGCTACAAAAGCGCAAGATCCTATTGGTGTTCCACAGGTTACTAGTTATCGTGGATTAGATTATGGTGCAGGTACTCAAAATTGGGGAATAGCCCAAGATCATAACGGAATTATGTACATCGCCAATAACGA
>JACMOW010000310.1 GCA_014377775.1 Pedobacter sp.
ATCAGTTAATAGCGGATAACCATAAATTAAATCAATACTTAAGTTTTCAAAACCTGCATCCTGACTTCTTTTAATACAACTTTCGGCTTCGATGGCGGTATGCGCTCTATTCATCCAAGTTAAATCTTCCTCAAAAAAAGATTGAATACCAATGCTAAAGCGATTGATGGGAAGCTGTTTTAACGCATTAATTTTTTGTAGATTAAGATCGTCAGGATTAGCTTCCATGGTAATTTCGGCATTTGCCGAGATCGAAAAACAAGAATTTAGGGTATCGAATATTTTTTGATATGCCTTGGCGTTTAATACGGAGGGCGTTCCTCCACCGAAATAAATACTACCTATAGATTCATTTTGGAGCCGATCTTTTTTTAATCGGATCTCTGTGCAGATGGCATCTACCATCTCGTCTGCATATTTTAAAGAAGTGCTGAAATGAAAATCGCAATAAGTACAAGCTTTTTTACAGAAAGGGATATGAATATAAATGCCTGCCATTGAAACAAAGGTAAGCGCAATTACTTAGTTTAGTATGCATTGGGAATCAAAATAATAAAGCGCTATTTTTGTAGGTATGTGCCGAATACTCATTCTGTTTCTTTTTTTAAGCGTTTTAGGCTTTATCAGCTCAGTATATGCACAACAGCGACAGACTGACTCGGTAGTTAATATCCTTAAATTGGAGAGAGATAGCTTGGATTCGGTGCGAATTTCAATAATTAATAAAAGAGATACTGTTGCGCCAATTCTTCTTCGTGCCCTCGACTCGTTACAAATCGCTTTGTACAATGATAGCGTGAAGAAAACATTTGGATTTCCTTTTTTTAATCTGCAAAAATCAATCAATAACTACCGAAGTTCAGATCAAATACCTAAATATCAAATAGGAAATGCGATTGCTCGTGGAGAACTTTGGATTGTGACATCCATCGCTTTTCTGCTCATTTTATTTGCCTTTTTAAAACATGTTTTTGATAAGCAGCTTACCGTAATTGTACAATCTTTTTTTAGTAATCGGGTATTGAGCAACATTAATAAGGAAGATAATTTATTTACTTCTTGGCCATTTTTAATCTTATTTATTCATTTTGGATTTACGATGGGTTTATTTTTTTACTTGGCCGCCAAATATCAGGCGTTAAATTTCAAGGAAAATGGTTTTCAAGTTTTTGTAAGTATTTCTATTGCTATCATTGTATTTTATACATTTAAAATTTTGGTATTACGCTTGCTTGGTTTTTTCTTTAATTTGCAAAAACCAATAAATGAATATACATCCATATTATTTTTAAGTTATTTTAATGCTGCATTATTGTTCTTGCCATTGGTTATTGCATTTGCCCTTTCTCCGCCTCAATATGGCGAATTTTATATGGTATTAGCTATAATTTTGTTGGCTTTAATTTTTACTTTTCAGCTAATTAGGGCGGGTATAAATGTTTTATCTCAAAATCGATTTTCAAAAGTCTATTTATTATTGTACTTTTGCACCCTCGAAATTTGCCCTATATTAATATTAATCAAGGCAATAGGATTTTAAGCGGTAATTATTAAAATGCAGGAAAAGAACGAAGATAGGGTACTCAAAGTAAAAAGTATACTGATTACATTACCAAAGCCCGAAACAGAAAAATCACCTTATTTCGACTTGGCTAAAAAGTATAATTTAAAAATCGATTTTAGATCGTTCATTCATGTTGAGGGTGTTCAGGCGAGGGATTTTAGGAAGGACAAAGTAAATTTGGCGGATTTTACTGCTGTGGTATTTACTAGCCGTAATGCGGTTGATCACTTTTTTAGAATCTGTGAAGAGATGAGATACGAGGTGCCGGCCGATTTAAAATATTTCTGTATTTCGGAGTCTACCGCACTATACTTACAAAAGTATATTCAATATAGAAAGCGTAAAATATTTTTTGGTAAGCAAACGGCTTCAGATTTGGCAGAGGTTTTGAAAAAGCATGCAAGCGAGAAGTTCCTTTATCCATGCTCAGATGTAGCAACAGAGGATACCATGAATTTTCTTCAGAAAAATGGATATGACTTTACGCCAGCAGTTTTATTTAGAACCGTAGTTAGTGATCTTTCAGATTTGGCAGAGGTTTTTTACGATGTCATTGCTTTCTTTAGTCCTTCAAGCATTCAGTCGCTTTACACCAATTTCCCTAAGTTTAAGCAGAACAAAACACGGATTGCCGCCTTTGGTTTAAATACACACAAGGCAGTGAAAGATGCAGGCTTAATTGTAGATATTGCTGCGCCAAGCCCAGAGGCACCATCCATGATTATGGCCATTGAAAATTACATTAAGAAATCAAATAAATAATAAAAAGTAATTTTTTACGTTAGAAGCGATTATTCGAAATTTGTTTTTTTTATTTAAACAAAATATTGGATATATCGATCATTTTCGATAAAATTGCTATTAATATAGATTTTTATGAGAAAAATTTACTTTATTGGTTTTTTAGCCATCTCGGTTCTTTTCATGGGCTGTTCTAAGAATAGTCAGCAAGGAGAACTCGTAGGGGCTTACAATAAGAAATTTAAGAATAGAACAATTCCATTGGGCATGGTTTTTATCCCACAAGGAAGAACATTAATTGGTATGACGGATGAAGACATTAGTTTTTATTCGGGTACACCAAGTAGAATGACCTCCTTTACTGCCTTCTATATGGATCAAACAGAGATTACAAATGCCGAGTATCGCCAGTTTGTAAATTGGGTAAGAGACTCCATCGCCATCACCTCTATGGGGCAAGCAGGTGCGCCAGGGTTGTATAAACCTGTTCCCGCTGGTACAACCCCAACTGGGCCGCAAAATATTAATTGGAGAAACGCAAACAGAAAAGGAGCCCTTTGGGGTAAAAGAAGTACTTATACAGCAAAATTGCAAAATATGTACTACACGGGAAATGATGCCTTACCCGGTAGAAATGAAATAGATGTTCGAAAATTAAGATATGCTTACGAGTTTGTTAATCAAAATTTAGTTGTCGAAGGAAGAAATGATCCAAATAAAAGCAGACAGGATTTTATAGAAAGGTATATCGATAGTCCTACACCAGGTAAAGCGAATGAGCACCCTTCAGTTAGTGTTTATCCAGACACCATGGTATGGAAAATGGATTATTCTTATTCTCAAAACGACCCCATGGTCGAGTCGTATTTCAACCACCCATCTTACGATGAATACCCTGTAGTGGGAGTAACTTGGGAGCAAGCCAATGCATTTTGCCATTGGAGAACCGTGTTCTATAATAATGTAGCTTCTGCACGTGGCATACCCGTAAATTCTAGAAATAAATATAGGCTACCAACCGATCAAGAATTTGAATATGCAGCTAGAGGTGGTAATACACAAACTAAATATCCTTGGGGCGGCCCGTACATTATGAACGTAAAAGGATGCTTACAGGCTAACTTTAAAGTAGGCAGGGGTAATTATACAGATGATGGAGGGATGTACACTGTAAATGCAAAAGCCTACTTACCAAATGATTATGGTTTGTATTGTATGGCTGGCAATGTGGCCGAGTGGACCAGTACCGCCTATAATAAATCAGCTACAAGCTTATTATTAGATTTTAACCCTAATTATACTAGCACTAATAAAGGCTCAAAAGTAGTGCGTGGTGGTTCATGGAAAGATATAGGGTTTTTCCTTCAAAACTCTGTTGGCACTTCTGAAAGTCAAGATAAACCCAGGTCATACATTGGCTTCCGTTGTGTATCAGACTTTGCTGGTAACAGCTTAAACTAATTTCAAAAACTAAAACTAAAAATTTCAAAAAAGAATATGGCAGCAAGAAAACAACCAGGTTGGTTACACGTAGCAATTTCCTGGGGAGCGAGTATAGTTATTATCGGGGCATTGGCTAAAATAGTACATTGGGGCGGTTCTTATGCCAATTATATTATTGGAGTAGGGCTAGGAGTAGAGGCCGTATTATTCTTTTTAACTGGATTTTTTCCGCCAGAGCCAGAGTTGCCTTGGGAACGTGTTTATCCAGAGCTTAACCAAGGTTTTAAAGGCGATTTGCCTAAAGCTACGGTTAGAGCAGTAGAACCTTCAGGTTTCTCATCAACAGCAGCATTAGATAAAATGTTAATTGATGCCAAAATTGGTCCAGATTTAATAGAAAGTTTAGGTACAGGCTTACGTACTTTTGGCGATAAAGTGGCTACCATTTCTAATGTATCAGATGCTGCAGTAGCTACCAATGAGTTTACCAGTAAAATTAAAACTGCTTCTGGTAGTTTCGATAATTTAAGCAATGCCTTCGATAAAGCAACTGCTCAGCTGGTAGAAATGGGAGAGAGCAACGTAGATTCAAAAGCTTATCACGATCAGGTTAATAATCTTGCTAAAAATTTATCTGCATTAAATGCTGTGTATGAGCTAGAATTGCAGGACTCAAGTGCACATTTAAAATCAATGAATAAATTTTATTCGAACTTATCACTAACCATGAACAACTTTAACGAATCAATGGAAGATTCGAAACAGTTTAAGGAAGAGGTAGGTAAATTGGCTAAAAATCTATCTTCGTTGAATGCGATTTATGGCAATATGCTTACCGCAATGAATCAACCACGTAATAATTAGTTTTTTAATTAAATCACCACACAAAACCTAATTAAACATGGCTGGAGGAAAAGAAACGACAAGGCAGAAGATGATCAATATCATGTACTTGGTATTATTAGCGATGCTGGCTTTAAACGTTTCAGATACAATATTAAATGCTTTTAAAAATATTAACGATAGTTTGGATGCTTCGAAAACCGATGTAGGCACTAGTCTTGATCAATTATTTAGTTCATTTCAGAATACAGAATTAAAAAATAAACCTGAACGAGCAAAACCTTTATGGGAAAAGGCAAATAATGCAAAGGCAATTGCTGAAGCGCTCAACAAGGAAATTCTGCGGCTTAAACAGGAGTTTAAAATTGCTGGTGGTGGTATTGATGAAGAAACAGGCGACTTTGTATTGAGAGAAAATCAAGATATTGCGCAAGATATCATGATCAATAAAAAAGAAGGAGAGAAACTAAGAGCTAAAATTAACGAGACCAGAGCGAAGTTAATTGCCTTGTTAGAGCCTAAAGATCGAGCAAATGTTTCTTTTTCTTTAGAAGCCAGCGATCCATCGAAAGCCATTGGAGGTAAAAGGAAATGGGTTGACATTAATTTTGGCGAAGGAACTCCTTTAACAGCGGCGAATACAATTTTAACTAAAATACAGTCCGACTTAAAAACGGCTGAGAACGAAATAGTGAAAAAACTGTTCAGCGGAATGAACCAAACGCAGATGACATTAGATGTGTTTAAAGCCGTTGCGGTACCTTCAGGAAGTTATGTGATACAGGGGCAGCCTTATAAAGCGGAGGTTTTCTTAACTGCAAGCGATTCGAAGTCGAACCCTAGTATTTCTGTAGGTGGAAATTCATTGGCTGTAAAAGATGGTGTGGGTACTTATACTGGTGGTACAGGTAATGTGGGTTCTTACACTTGGCGTGGAACGATTCGTGTAAAACAAGCCAATGGCGAAATTAAAACTTATGAAACACAGCCTATTACGTATCAAGTTGCAAAGCCATCTGCAACGGTATCGTCTACCAACTTAAATGTAATTTACGCAGGCATACCTAATCCATTTTCAATTTCAGCACCAGGCTTTTCATTGGAAAGCATTAAAGCAAACATTTCAGCTGGCTCATTATCGGGTGGCGCTGGAAAATATATGGTTAATGTACCAGGGAGCATGATTGGTAAAGAAGTAACGATTAATGTATCTGGCGCTACAGATGGAAAAACTTTAAGTTTAGGAAGTAATGTTTTTAGAGTAAAATCTATTCCTAATCCTACTGCCAAATTTGCAGGAAAAATGGGAGGGGCAATATCTGGTAATAAAATGGCGTTAGAAAATCAAATAACTGCTGTGTTAGAAAATTTCGAGTTTGATATAAAGGTTAAAGTAATCAAATTTGTCGTTACCATTCAAAAGGCACGTCAAGATGCACAACCTTATCCTTGCAACGGAGATACATTTAGTGCACAGGCTAAAGCGGCATTATCTAATTTGCCATTTAACTCGAGAGTGTATATTGATGGCGTTGTAGTACAAATGCCCGATGGTCGCCAGCCAATGGTAAACTCTATGGTGTTTACAGTTCAATAATTTGAAATGATGAAAAAAATAATTTTATTAATCCTATTTATTTTTACAACTGGTGCTGTGTTCGCACAAATTCAGGGAACTATTCCTCCTCCTGTGGGTGGTGGTGTAAAAGTAACTCCGAAGAAGAAACTCATTCCTAAAAGGGATGGTTATATCGGTAGTGAAATATCTGTTGCAGATACAGTAGTGCCTCTTTCGGTTATTAATGATGAAGATATTGCCTACGTTAAACGCGTTTGGAGAGAAATAGACTTACGCGATAGAGGCAATTCGATTTTAGCATCGCCAAAGGTAAATCTGGTTGGTGTAATCTATGCTGCACTAAATAACGGTGAGCTAGATATGTATGCTGGTGATGATGAAAGCTTTAAGGGTCAACCCATAAATACATCAAAGGGAACAGACCCAAAGGCGATTAATAGTTCTACTGCAGATACTGCTTTTTTGGGAGTTAATCCAAACACAAATGAAATTAATAGAGCAAATAACGAGTTTTTTAAGGCAAGTTTTAATACCATCAGAATTAAAGAAGACTGGGTATTAGATATTAAACGAGGTATTTTTGAGCCTAGAATAGTGGGTGTAGCACTGGTTCGAACCGACGTTAAAACACAAGTTGATAACAATGGGAATCCTGTTGTTGACTCGCTTAATAAGGGAGGTATTGAGCTTCCTGTAGTTTCTGGTTGGTTTCGTTTTGACGACTTGCGCGAAGTGTTGGTGAAAACGAAAATTGCTAACAATGGAAATGACAACTCAGGGATTAATTTCGATGATGTTTTTGTGAGAAGATTATTCTATAGCAATATTACCAAATGGTCTAATGCTGAAGATAATAGACTTCAAGATTATATCGCAAATTCGAAGGAAAGATTATTAGAGTCAGAAAAATTCAAGAAAATTTTATCTGATTTCGAGCAAGGGCTCTGGGAATATTAATCCGTTTTTCACTACGTTTTTTCACCACTTAAGACACCAAAGGGTTTTAAAATTCATCATTCATCTTCGTAGCGTGAGGCTACGATTTTTCTTATATTAGCAGCTTATAAATACCTTAACCTAGGGATTTACAAGGTAATTTGGGTGATGAAGACCGTACGTAAAATTATGCGTTAAAATAATCAGCCAATGCTTTTAATTGCTTTTTATTTAAAAGTGCAGCCAATTCTTCTTCTTTAGCCTCCTTAATTCTTTTAACCGACTTAAATTTAACAAGTAATTTATCGGCTGTTGCCTTACCTATGCCAGGGATAATTTCAAGCTCAGTTTTAATTGTTCCCTGATCTCTTTTTTTACGGTGAAAAGTAATGCCGAAGCGGTGAGCCTCATCCCTTAATTGCTGGATGATTTTTAGGGTTTCTGATTTTTTATCAAGGTACAGCGGTAAACTATCACCCGGATAATACAATTCTTCTAGTCTTTTGGCAATCCCAATAACTGTTACTTTTTTGTCGATACCTAATTTTTTTAAACTGGTTAATGCCGACGATAATTGGCCTTTACCACCATCGATAATGATGAGTTGCGGCAAAGGCTCTTTTTCTTCAAGCATTCTTCTGTATCGCCTAAAAACAGCTTCTTCCATGGTCGCAAAATCATTTGGTCCCTCTACGGTTTTTACATTAAAATGCCGATAATCCTTTTTACTTGGCTTCGCATCTTTAAATACTACAATTGCTGAAACAGGATATTTACCCTGAAAATTGGAATTATCAAAACATTCGATGTGCTGTGGAAGTTGCGTTAACCTTAAATCAGTTTTCATCTGGGTTAGGATCCGATCGGTGCGCAAGTCTGGGTTGAGTTTTTCGTATTGGTTTAGTTTTTCCTTTCTAAAGAATAAAACATTCTTTTCAGATAGTTCCAATAGTTTTTTCTTTTCGCCAAGCTTTGGAACAATGAACTTTAAATTTTCATCGTTTAACTGAATCGAAAAAGGAACCACAATTTCTCTAGAAGTACTGTTAAATTTCGTTCTGAACTCGGTTATCGCAATGGTTAATAATTCTTCATCAGTTTCGTCTAACCGCTTCCTAATCTCTATGGTTTGCGTTTGGATAATGCTACCATTCATCACTTTGAGGTAATTTACAAAAGCGTAACGCTCGTCTGATGCGATACTTACCACATCGATATTGGTAATGGCACTATTTACAACAGTAGATTTACTTTGGTATTTCTCTAAAAAGGTTAATTTCTTCTGATAAGCATGGGCGAGTTCAAAGTTCAAATCATTGGCAGCAATTTTTACAACTTGCTTTACACTTTTAATTACATTGCCAATTTTTCCATTTAAAATATCCTTTATTTCCTCTATATTTTGATCGTAATCTGCTTTACTCTGGTAGTTTTGGCAAGGTCCTTTACAATTCCCAATCTGATACTCTAAACACACTTTAAACTTATCAGCGTTTATGTTTTGAGGCGTTAACGGTAGATTACAGGTTCTAAGTGTATAAATCTCTTTGATCAGATCTAAAATCGTATGCATCATACCTACAGAGGCATAAGGTCCAAAATAAGTAGAACCATCCTTAATGTATGTTCGTGTCCAGTAAATACGTGGGAAAGCTTCTTTTTTTACGATAATCCATGGATAGGTCTTATCATCTTTAAGCATGATGTTATACTTAGGTTGATGCTTTTTTATCAAGCTATTTTCTAATAGCCAAGCATCAATTTCGGTATCTACAATGGTGAAGCTTATTCGCCTAATTTTAGAAACAAGGACTTTGGTTTTGCCATTAAATTGGTGCTTTTCTTGATTAAAATAGGAGCCAACACGATTGCGTAGGTCTTTCGCTTTGCCAATATAAATTAGCAAATCATCTGTATCATAATATTGGTAAACACCAGGTTTATGTGGGACATCTACCAATGCCTTTTTGTAATCGAAAGTTGACAAAGCTTAAAACCCTAATTTTTTATCTAATTCAGTTTGTTCTTGGTCGCTTGGCTTAGTATATAGGTCGCAATTGAGCTCTACATTCACACCATTTTTAGGCGGTTCGAAATCGGCACGACTTATTTTTAAACTAGCATTGGCATACACACGCTTCATAAAGCCCGCGAAAATTGGCAGTGCAGAATTGGCACCTTCTCCATCTCGTGTGCTGGTAAAGTGGAAGGCACGATCTTCACAGCCTGTCCATACGCCAGCCACAATATCAGGCGAAATGGCCATAAACCAACCATCAGAATTGTTTTGTGTAGTACCAGTTTTACCCCCAATTGGCGTATTAATGCCATATTTTCCACTGAGTCTCCAACCCGTTCCACCAGTAATTACGCCTCTTAGCATTCGGGTCATAATATAAGCACTTTCCTCGTTCATGGCCAGTTTCACAATCGGTTTACTATCATATAAAACTACTCCATTTTTGTCTTCAATTCGGGTAATGTAAGTAGGCTGTATCCAAGCCCCTTTATTCGCAAAAACGCCATAAGCACCTACCATTTCAAAAATGGAGGCGTCGAAAGAGCCCAAGCTAATTGAAGGTACAACTGGAATTTCGGAGGTGATCCCCATTTTTTTAATTTCATTTACTACAGCTGTTGCACCCACTTCTTTCATTAAATAAGCAGCAATATAATTTTGAGAATAGGCCAGTGCCTTTTGAAGTGTGATAGACCCAGGTAAAGTTCCAGACGATTTGGGAGTCCAATCTTCGCTACCAGGATTAGAAATGGTAACGGGTACATTAGGTACAGTTTGGCAAGGAGAATAGCCGTTTTCTATCGCTACGGCATAAGTAAAGGGTTTAGCCGTTGATCCAACTTGTCGGGTTCCAGTTTTTACCTGATCATATTTAAAATGTTCGAAGTTAATACCACCCACCCAAGCTTTTATAAAGCCTGTTTTTGGATCCATGGCCATCATTGCATTGCGCAATAGTAATTTATAATATTTAACTGAGTCGATAGGTTTCATTATTGTATCAATGTTTCCCTTCCAGCTAAAGATGCTTAAGGTAGTAGGGGTGTTAAAATCAGCTTTAATCTCTTCGTCTGTTTTTCCTTCCAGCTTTAATGATTTGTAGCGATCAGACATTCTCATCCCTTTGTCTATCTGCAATTCCATACCTTTAAATGGATTTCTCCCTTTCCAACTTCTGCTAAACTGCTTCTGCAAAATTTTCATGTATTCTCTTTGCGCCTCTTCAGCGTAAACCTGCATATCGTAATTAATGGTAGTAATAATTTTTAAACCATCACGATCTAAATCGTATGGAATTCCATTTTTTGTGATCGATCTTTCTTCTAAAATCTTTCTGACCTCCGATTTTAAAGCAGCCCTAAAGTAAGGGGCAATCCCATCATTCGAAGTGGCGGCATTAAAGTGAAGGTTAAGTGGTTTTTCTTTAGCCTCATCAAATTCTTGTTTAGTTAATAAATTGGCTTTTACCATCAATGCCATTACCGTATTTCTTCGGGTTAATGCTCTTTCTGGATTTCTTGTGGGCGAATAACGTGTAATTCCTCGCTGTATACCCACTAAAACCGCTGCTTGTGGAACGCTTAATTTATCAGGAGTGGTATTAAAATATACCCTTGCGGCCGATTTAATACCATAAGATTGATTTCCAAAATCGACCGTATTTAAATACATGGTAATAATTTCTTCTTTGGTATAGTTGCGTTCTAACTTAACGGCAATAACCCATTCTTGAAATTTTTGTATAATCCGTTTTAAGTAATTTTTTTGACGCCCTTCTTCCGAAAATAAATTTAGGGCAAGTTGCTGGGTAATGGTGCTTCCACCTTGTTTTTTACCCATCAGCGCATAGGCAAAAATGGTAAATGTACGTTTAAAATCGATCCCAGAATGCGATAAGTAGCGTATATCTTCGGTAGCAATGAGGGCATTGATCACATTGGGAGAAATTTGGGCATAACCTACGTTAGATCGATTTTTAACAAAATAAGTGCCCAATACTTTGCCATCTTCCGAAATTACCTCTGTGGCTTCATTGCTTTTAGGATTTTCAATGATTCTGAATGAAGGAATTTCGCCAAATAAACCGAAGCCTATGCAAACAATAAATAGCGCAAAAAATACCAATCCTCCGATTAATAGTTTCCATAATCGCAAATTGTATTTTCTAGTTAATTCTGGACTTAATGGTTTACTCATTTTTATTCGTAATTAGTTTTAAAAAACTCAAGATACCTGTTTAAAGTGGCTCGGTCTTTAATTTTATCGAAATTTTCTTTACTTATAATGAAACTTTTATAGGTAGCGGCAGGCACTTTCATTATTTTAGGTAATTGCGGCTTAATCTCTTCCGCATAAGCGCTTACTTCATTTAAATCATCGAAATTACCTACATAAATTACCTGGTCTTCAGGTAAATCGATAAGCTGATGCTTCAAACTGCTCCCAGCATAGTTGCCCCGATTAAATTGACCAATTCCAAATCGAGATGAGCTTACGCTAATTTCCATACTGGCAAC
>JACMOW010000311.1 GCA_014377775.1 Pedobacter sp.
TGGTGGAGAATATCGGATTCGAACCGATCACCTCTTCACTGCCAGCGAAGCGCTCTAGCCAAATGAGCTAATCCCCCAAGTGTGGGTTGCAAAAGTAACTAAAACTTTGACAATCTTTAAAAGATTGTCAAAGTTGTTAAAATTTATTTCTTCTCGGTAGAAAAAGAATATGGAAACGAAATTTCCTTAGTTCCCCTTGTTTTGTTTGGGGTTGCCGACATGCCAAAATCTAGCACTGCTCCTTTTTGTAAAGCAGAGTGACTTAACCAATTTTTATCATAACTCGCACCGTTCACTTTTAATTGGTTTACATAGCGATTATTCACACTATTAGCAGCTGCATTAATAATTACCTGTTTACCATTTTCGAGGGTTAACGTAACCTTTTTAAACAGGGGCGCACCAATTACATATTGATCTACCGCAGGTGTAACCGGATAAAATCCTAAAGCCGAAAACACATACCAAGCCGAAGTTTGACCGTTATCTTCATCGCCGCAATAGCCATCTGGAGTTGCTGCATACATCCTGTTCATGGTTTCACGCACCCAATATTGCGTTTTCCAAGGTGCACCACCATAGTTATACAGATAAAGCATGTGCTGAATAGGCTGATTGCCGTGCGCATATTGCCCCATGTTTGCAATTTGCATTTCTCTAATTTCATGAATCACACCCCCATAAGCGCTTTCATCAAAAACTGGAGGCATAGAGAAAACAGAATCAAGTTTAGTTACAAATTTTTGGTTACCGCCCATCAACTTAGCCAAACCCGCCACATCCTGAAAAACAGACCAGGTATAGTGCCAACTGTTGCCTTCGGTAAATGCACCACCCCATTTAAAAGGACTAAATGGCGATTGAAAAGTTCCATCAGCATTTTTACCACGCATTAAACCGGATGAAGGATCAAATAAATTTTTATAATTCATGCTTCGCTTGGCATAAATATCGATCTCGCTTGCAGGTTTACCTAATGCTTTACCCAGTTGATAAATGGCAAAATCATCATACGCGTACTCTAAGGTTTTCGCTGCATTTTCTCTCACTTTAACATCAAAAGGAACATATCCCAATTCATTATAATATTTTACGCCTGAGCGACCCAATGCTTCCATCGGACCTTCATTGTTGGCACCATGTTTAATCGCTTCCCACAATTTCTCGATATCGTACCCACGCAAACCTTTTATGTAGGCATCGGCAACAACCGATGCTGAATTATTTCCAATCATAATATTGGCATAACCCGGACTACTCCATTCTGGCAACCATCCGCCTTCTTTATAATCATTAATTAAGCCTTCTTGCATTTCTTTGTTAATGGAAGGATACACCAAATTTAAAAAAGGATATAATGCTCTAAAGGTATCCCAAAAACCTGTACCTGCAAACATGTAGCCTGGTAGTACTTGTCCGTTATATGGACTCCAATGCACTATTTTATTGTTTGCATCAACTTCATACAATTTATTAGGGAAAAAGAGTGTGCGATACAATGACGAGTAAAATGTTCGGGTTTGATCAACTGTACCTCCTTCAATTGCAATTTTACTCAATGTTTTGTTCCAAATCGCTTTGGCTTTCGCTTTAGTTGCATCAAAATCATCTGCTGCCAATTCTCTTTTCAAATTAAGCTCTGCCTGCTCAAAGCTAATAAACGAGGAAGCTACCTTTGCCGTTACTTTTTCGCCATTACTGGTTTTAAAACCAATTACCGCTCCGCTATGATCACTTTCAATTTCAAGACTGTCCTTTACCAATTTATTACCCTTCCAAGTTTTTGAAATGGCAAAATCTTTATTAAAAACCAATATAAAATAATTCTTAAAATTCTTTGGCAAAGGGCCACGCGCATATTTACTAGTATAACCAATAATTTTACGTTCGGAAGGAATAATTTTAATATATGATCCTTTATCAAGTGCATCTACCACTACAAAAGCGCTATCCGTTTTTGGGAACGTAAAACGAAATTGAGCTGCTCTTTCGGTAGGTGTAATTTCGGTAGTTACATTGGCATCGGCCAAATAAACACTATAATAATAGGGCTTAGAAACTTCGGCCTTATGGGTAAACCAACTCGCTCTTTCATCGTCGGTAAATTTTAACTTTCCGGTAACAGGCATAATGGAAAAAGCACCGTAATCGTTCATCCATGGAGAAGGCTGATGCGTTTGTTTAAAGCCGCGAATTTTATCGGCATCGTATTGATAGGCCCAACCATTCCCCATCTTACCAGTTTGCGGAGTCCATAAATTCATCCCCCATGGTAAACCTATGGCTGGATAGGTATTCCCATTCGAAAGACTTGGTTTCGATTGTGTACCCATTAGTGGATTAATCCATTCTACAGGGTCGGTAAGTTTACCAACGGTTTGTGCAAAAGTGCCAAGGGCTGTAAAAGCGAATAGCAGTGTAAGTAATTTCTTCATTTTTTTTAGTTTATAGCGTTAAATACTAGGATTTTTAAGGTAATCGGCCCAAAGCTCATCGATATCTTTTCCAGTTTTATTCTTCCAAATTTCGGCCGTATAGGTACGTTCCCTTAAACTTTTGTCTATTTCTTGGATGGTTCCCGATTTTACGTTATTTTCTATCCATGCAAAAAATCGTGCAGTAATGCGATAGCTGTTTTTGTAATGATGTGTTGGCTTTAACTCGGGCAAAGTCCACTTAGAACCTGGGTTATCTACGCCAAATTTATACCGCGCAAAATCGGCAATGCCTTCAGTTAACCAACCTGGTCCTAGGCTTCGCCCGTAATTTTGCACAATATGCATCACT
The DNA here is from genome assembly GCA_014377775.1 of Pedobacter sp. Lineage (GTDB taxonomy): Bacteria > Bacteroidota > Bacteroidia > Sphingobacteriales > Sphingobacteriaceae > Pedobacter. The sequence goes on from JACMOW010000311.1 coordinate 2,788, forward strand.
TCATGGGTTACCACATCGATGTCTTCTGGATGGGTCTTCATCCAATTAGAGGCATATACCACCCTCCCATTTGAAGTTGCTGCAACTCCTTTGTAGGCTGTATCTACAAAAAACTTAACCTCTTTAAGGGTCGCTAGATTATATTCTTTAGCCAATTTTGGATACACTTCGAAAAAGGTTTCAATCATCCTGCTTTTCAATTTCGGATCAAGAGCTGCGTAGTTACTTTCGAAGGTAAGTGTGTACCCTTTTTTCTTAATTACTTCTTGTGCTTTTGCTTGTTTGAATAGAATAAGCGAACTACCTATTAAAGCGATTAATACTAATGTCTTTCTCATTTTTTTATTTAAGATTGGTTTACATTGTGATAACTCATTTTGCAACAACTCGCTGCCCCAATTAAAGCGGCATGCTCTTTTAGTTTACTAATTTTTATTTTGGTTTTAAATTGATTATGCTCTAACACATCTATCAAATTAGTAGAGAACACATTAAAGGCCTGGGCAATGTTACCGCCAATAATTACAACTTCGGCATGATGCTTTTTAATTAAAGGCATCAAAAATTGAGCAAAGTTATCTCCAAATTCTTTAAAAACTTGCTTAGCATGGGGGTCTGCATTTACATATTCAGCTAAATCTTTAACCCCATCGAGGGTTACTCCACTTAATTGGTGGTATCGTTTAACAAACCATCGGGTCGAGAAATAATCTTCGGCAATGCCATTCAAAAAGGGAGCGTTCCATAATTCGGCATCTATCGACTCTCCATTTGTGCAAATGGAAGAGCCCAGACCTGTACCGAGTGTAAATCCGAGTACATGCTGTGCGTTTCTGGCGCTACCGGCAAAAACTTCTCCCTGTAAAAATCCGGCTGCATCATTTATAAAATAAATAGATGATGGCGCTATGTTTAATCTTTCGGCTAACTTATATTTTATGTTTAGTTGGTATAGGGATTGAAATTTATCTTGGTCCTTTATTAAGCAAATCCCACTTTCATAGTCAAACGGCCCTGGCATGGCAATACCAATGATTTTGCGGAGGGTCTCATATCCTGTATACGCGGCTAAGATTACTTGGCACCAGGCATCTAAAATGTTCTCCGAAGTTTCTTGCGAATTTATCGTTCTTCGATGTATAGAGCTTTCGATTAATGTTCTGCTATTTACATCTACCAAAGCAGCTGTAATATGCGAACCACCTATATCAACCCCTAACACTATAGGCATTTCCATTTTTTGTATTTTATTAGTTAATTTAATTTTGATAATAATTCAGGATTTTCATTAAATGTTTTCCATAATAATTCTCCAAATAAGATATTGGCCCAAGCAAACCATTTCCTTGTAAATTTCTTTGCATCGTCTTTGTGAAAAGACTCATGCATGAAGCCAGTTTCACCATGTGTTTTTAAGAGTACTTGAATACAATTTTTAATTTCCTCTTGGTTATTTGAGGTTAGCGCTTTCATGGTAATGCTCATAGGCCAAATCATATCTGCACCAACATGCGGACCACCAATACCCTCTGCCACTTTACCTTTAAAGAAAAATGGATTCTCTTTAGACCATACATAGTTTCTTGTGTTGATATAAATCGGATCCTTTGCATCAACACCCCCCAAGTAGGGCATAGCTAACAAACTTGGAACGTTTGCATCATCCATTAAATTATAACTACCAAAACCATTCACCTCAAATGCATAAACCTTTCCAAATTGTACGTGTTCTACCACAGCATATTTCTTTAAAGCCTGTTCTACTTCAGCTGCCAAAGCTAATAAATCTGTTACTAACTTCTGATCTGAATGCACTGTTTTAACCATTTCGGCGGCTTGTTTTAAACTGGTTACTGCAAAAAAATTAGATGGTATTAAAAATGGAAATACCGTAGCGTCATCACTCGGTCTAAACATCGAACAAATTAATCCAACAGGTTTAGTGGGGTAGCCATAACCTCCCATAGGCACACCATCGGTGGCCCACGACGTTCTTCGCTGAAAAGTGTAAGGACCATTTCCCTCTTTACGTTGTTGTTCTTTAAAAACAGTTAAGGTTGATCGAATTGCTTTTAACCATTCGGCATCAAAAGGAGTGATATCTTTGGTTTTCTTCCAATAATGATAGGCAAGGCGAATGGGATAACACAACGAGTCGATTTCGAACTTTCTTTCGTGAATACCGGGTTTCATAGCCGTTAAATCACTTTTCCACTCGCTTACTTTCGTATAGTCGTTGTAAAATGCGTTAGCATAAGGATCTTTTAGAATAAAATGCGTTTGTTTATTAATTACGCCTATAATTAATTTTTTTAGCGGTAAATCATCATTAATAAACTGTAAGTAAGGAAATACTTGTGCCGAACTGTCTCTTAACCACATCGCATCAATATCCCCAGTAATTACGTAAGTATCTGGCTTTCCGCCTTTTTCGCTATAGTAAACAGTCGTATCTAATGTGTTGGGAAAGCAGTTTTCAAATAGCCACGCCAACTCAGGGTTTTTAATTTTAGCCTGAAAAGTTTTAATGGCTCCATCAACTGCCTTACTTTGAAAATTGCGTTTAGCTGCAGTTACTCTTACTACTGGAAAAGTTTCTGGCAATGCTGCAAATGAATAGTTGGAAGCAAATAAGCCCATCCCTAGAACACCTGTATTCTTCAAAAATAATCTTCTTTCCATTTTTTATTTCCTTGGCCTAGTGTTAAACTCTTTTGTTAATTCGTAATCCCCCATTTGTTAGCAAGCATTTTAATATAATAGCCACCTACCAAACTCCGCCTGAAAACCTACTGACTTACCTGTTGTGGTTTCATGCCAATCGCTTAAGGGTATTGGGCTCGTGGTTTCCGTCGCAAATTTATAAATTGGTGTAATAAATTTTTCGGCAATCGAGTGGCAGGTTAGTAAATTACAAATTAATTTGAATTATTCTACTTTTAATGATCTAGACCGCTTATCCCTATATAACTGGCGATGAAGCTTTCTATTCCCCCTATTTTCCACTATAGGTAAGCTTAATTTCTGGATTTTTACTATAGTCGGACCAAAGTTCTTTAATCGATTTTCCCGTTAGCGAAACCCATGAATTCTCCGTATATTGATGGTCTCTTAATTCGCTATCTAGCGTCGCAATGATGCCCGACTTCACATTCTTTTCGAGCCAAGCAAAAAAACGAGCCGTAATTCGATAGCTATTGGTATAGCTTTGGTTCTGTTTATAAGCTGGCAAGCTCCATTTAGAACCTATATTATCAACTCCATACTTATAGCGAGCATAATCGGCAATTCCTTCTGTTAGCCAAACAGGCCCAGCACCATAGCCATAACCTTGTACAATATGCATGGTTTCGTGTGTAACTACATCGATATCTGTTGGGTGTGCTTTCATATACGCTGCACTAAACAATATACGACCCCCACTTGCTTCGGCAACGGCCCTATAGGCGGTATCTACTACAAAAAACACCTCTTTTGTTGATTTTCTATTATAAATTTTAACCAGTTTTGGATACACTTTAAAATAGGTAGCAATTAAATTTTGTTTAACAGTTTGATTTAAATTCGGGTCTTTGCTAATGAATATTAATTGATAACCCTTTTTCTTTAGGGTATCGGAAGACACCCAATTTTTAGACAATTTAAACCTTAATTCCCTTTCCAACTTTGCACTATTATCAGCTAACCAACTACTGTTTACCATAATTTTACCCGCTTCGGCAATCATGCTTTCAGTGGATGCATCGTTAATTTCGAGGGTTACATCCCTTTTAGTTCCGTAGCCATCTGCACGGGCAAAAGCAGGATAAACTAGATTAAAAGCCGCTGTTAATTGAGCTCTTATTTTTTCAGTAATTTTTGTATTTGGATCAATGATCGTTAAGGTATAACTTTGATTTCTTTGCGCAAAACTAATTTGCGTGAAAACAGATAGTAGTACGATCGTACTGATTTTTTTGAACATCATAATTAGTATTAATAGATTATCCCTGAGAAAACAACCTTAGCCGTTGCCAATTGAATGGCCCAGTCATTCCCCTTTTCGTCCTTATCGCCAAAGGCATTTAAGGCCAATTGCTTTAAATCTGTTCCCGCAGCTCCACTCCAAAAGTGAACAAACTCGCCGAAATTCATTTTCCTACTGTATTCCGGATAGGTAGTAATGCCATTATTAAAGATTTTTTTAGGAAAATGTGTAGACAGCAAGGTGAAAAAATTATTAAGTACAACTGCCTTTCCATATCCATTATAAATTGGATAAAACCAATCTTTAAACCAATGGGTATTTGCCCTTGGATAGGAATCATTACCATTTTGCATCATAGTAAACCAGCGAATAGCATCATCGGTACGATTTAGACCCAAATAAACGTCGTATTGATAAATTTCCATCCATTTACTATCGTGCCAAATATCGAAGGCTGGTGACCCATGAATACCTTTTGAAGCACCCTCAACGATGTGCCCAATTTCATGCGTTGATAAATCGATATCGTTGCCTGTACCAGTTAGCCAAGCGTTGGGTTCGTTTTTGCCACAATCGGTTACATTACGGTAATCGTGCTCAGCATCCATGTAAGTAGACGGATGCCCACCTCCATATTTACCAGTGTGATAAATCACGTACAACTTCGGATCTGGTCCAAATGAGCCATATGTTTTTTTGGTGTACTCCCATGCCTCTGCCATATAGGTATTTGGCCAAGTTATGGCTCTGTTGACGGCATCATCATAATAAACCACCACACTTGTGTTATAATAAACTCGATTTAAGAGTTGCACATGCTCGAACCAATGTTCTTTCCATTGCTTAGGTGGAGCACCTACTGGATCGTCATCTACCTTAACTATAGGATTTGTAACCACACTACGTGTTTCTTTCTTACTGCATGAGGCAATTAAAAATAGTAAGTACGAGACTATAATCAATAAACATAATTTTTTCATTCGTAGTAAATTGTGGTAATTAATAATGAGCAAAAAAAGGGTGGCAAAGCACCACCCCTAAAACTTATTAGCTTTACCACCCTGTATTTTGAACTAGCAATGGAACTTTTTGAATTTCGCCATTTGGAATGGGCCACAGATAATGTTTTTTATCAAACACTCTTGATTCTGTTTGCACCACTTTATAAAAACCAGTTGCAAGATTTTTTTGAATATCTAATCCAAAAATTGCTTTGTTGGTAGTTTCAGCAATTTTCCAACGTCTGGTGTCAAAATAGCGATGAGATTCGAAGGCAAGTTCCACTCTTCTTTCTCTTCTAATTGCATCTCGCATATCTGTTGGAACGGACAATTGTCCTGCACCATTACCATAGGTTGGCACCCCAGCTCTTTCTCTAATTTTATTTAAGTAGACTAAAATATCAGGATCACCAGGATTAGATTCGTTTAATGCTTCCACATAATTCAAGTAAATTTCGGCCAAACGAAAATAAATATTTGTTCTACCGCCCGTACTCCAACCGCTTAGCGAAAGATTTTTTCTTTGTGTATATCCTGTTCCTGAATAATCGGTATTGCTAATTCCACCTTTACCAGCATTGCCATTAAATTCGAAACTAGTAATGATATTTGAGTTGGGGTTAATCCATTTACGATTGCTATAGGTAATGCCAACATAAAACCTAGGCTCTCTATTTACATACATATTACTTACTTGCCTTGCAGCAACATCGTCTGGTGCTTGGAAAGTACTTAATGTTTCATCTTCAACATAACCAGAGTTTGGGTCGTCTGTACTTTTACCATTAGCCATAAAGTATGCTCTAACCATTTGCTGAGATACAGAAAGGAAAGATCCACCTTTGTCTCCACCAGTTGCACCAGCATGATTTGGAGCCATATCGTATTGTAAAGTAGTAATACCTGCATTTCCCTTAGCAAAAATCACCTCACTATTCCAATCTGTTAACATTACATCTCTACATGATAGAAATGCGGTTAAAAATGGTGTTGATCCTGTTTTTGTATAAAGTGTAAAATTCGGAAAAGTAGTAATGAATGCTTTTGCCGCATCAGCAGCTTTTTTCCATTTTGATTGATCTGTAGTTTGACTAATTAACTGTATACCATCGGCATTTTTTAAAGCCGAATAATCTGTATTACCATTAAATAATGGACTTGCTGCGGTTAATAAAACCTGAACTTTATAAGCCTGTATAACCGCTTTATTAACATGCCCATAATCATCGCCTGAAGCGGGTATTGCGGGAAGATTAGCAGCGGAGGCATCTAGTTCAGATACAATAAAGTTAACGCATTCATCAAAAGAGCTACGTGGCTTGCTAATAACATCTAGCGCTGCATCGGCTGCGATAGGCTCGTTACCCAATAAAACGACTGGTCCATATTGGCGTAGCAAATAATAATAATATATTGCTCTAATTGCTCTTGCTTCATTTTTGTATCGAGTTACCAAATCCGTACCACTGATATTACAATCGGTACACTTTCCAACATTGGCAATAAAGTTACTCGAAGCCTGTATTCCTCTATAATATTGTTGCCACATGGTATTTACCTGTCCTGTTGTTGCATCCCAGTTACCACTGTTCATGTTATTAGAGAAACTATTTGGCAAAGTGTAATCAGCCTCGTCGGAAGCACCCGTCCATGCGCCTGCTGTATTTCCATTTGCAGGAAAACGTTGCTGCATTTCATCTGGTAATGTAGAGTAAACATTTGCCAGTAGTTGTTCTACTGTTGTTCTTGTAGCAAAAGATTCATCAAAAGTTAGCCTATCATTAGGTACTTGATCTAAGAATTTTTTACAACCGTAGTTACCTACAATAAATATGGCAGCTAAAGTAATTATAAATATTTTTTTCATGATGATTAAAAATTAGCAGTGAAACCTAAGGTATATGTAGAAGTTAGCGGGTATCTCGTACCGTTATTAGATGCTAATTCAGGATCCCAAATTTTAAATTTACTAAATGTAAGTACATTATATCCAGTGGCATAAACCCTAAGTCTATTAATACCTATTGCTTTTATCCCTGTTTTTAAGGTATATCCTAAATCTAGATTTTTTAAACGTAAATAACTGATATCGCGTTTCCACCATGTGCTGGTTTGAAAATTATTATTGTTTACCCCATAAGATAATCTGGGATAAAATGCATCTTCGCGAGGGCTTTCCAATGTCCAACGATCAGTAGCTATGGAATGTAAATTACCTAACCCCCCCGAAGCTGTAAATGGCTGTAGAGCATCCCCACTTAAAATAATATCAGCATTGCTTTGTCCTTGAAAAAAGGCACCCAAATCCAAACCTTTGTATCTCATTGAGAAACCAAAACCATATATTGAAGAAGGCACATCACCTCTTCCTATAATACTTCTATCAAAAGCATCAATTGTCCCATCTCCATTTAAATCTTTGTATTTAATATCTCCTGGTAAAAGTGTACCAAATTGTTTTGGACTTGCATTTATTTCTGCTTGATCTTTAAATAGACCTATGGCGTTATATCCTGTACGTGCTAGAATGTTGCTACCCCTTAATTCCATCCATGGAAACTTTGTAGGCGCTTGATCATTCTCAATAATTTGATCCTTATTAAAAGTATAATTTGCTCTAAATGTGATATCAAAATCTGAACTAACTTTAGCATTATATTCGATAGTTCCGTCTATACCTTTGTTTTTAGTTTCGCCTAAATTACCGGATGGATTTGAAACTAAACCGATATAATTCGGAACAACGCCTCTTCCTAAAAATATACCCTTTCTGTTTTCTTTAAATAGATCGACAATTAATGATAGGTTTCCTTTTAACATTTTTAACTCGAAGCCCAAGTCTTGTTTACGACTTTCCGCCCACGTAATATCTACGCCATAAGCACTTATATTTAACCCTCCCGGTGAAATGTTTCTGGTCTGACCAAATGTATAAGCTGGGATTGATGTGCCAGATCCGATTTTAGTTAAATAATAAAAACGATCAGCCTCATTTACATAACCATTCGAGCTACCCCCACTGCCGGTGATTCCATCGGAGTACCTAAATTTAACCAATTGGAAAGTATTTTTTAGACTTTCAAAGAATTTTTCATTAGATAGAATCCATCCAACACCGAAAGCAGGGAAAGTACCATATCGCTTATTTGGCGCAAAATTTTCCGATCCATTAAATCCTACGTTAAATTCTGCAAAATAACGGTTGTCATATGCATAGGTTATCCTACCAGCTAAACCCTGACTTCTGTATGGAATTGCTGTTGTAAAATCGGCTGCGAATCCATTCACATTATCTGTTCTATTATATAATGCTAATCCAGATACCGAATGTTTGCCAAACGTTCTGTTGTAGTTGAAAGCGAATTCTCCATATATTTTTTTATCTGACCCATTTGTTCTATTAAAAGTTAAGAAGTTTTGACCAGAAAATGTTTGGATGTATTTATAACTACCATCTGCATTGGTTGGATCATTAGGATTAATATAAAAAGCATTCTCTCTTTTAGTACGGTTAAAGTTAGTTGCACTAGTTACATCAAAAGAGAACATACCAGTTATTGATAAACCTGGCGTTAATACTTTTAAATCTTGTGTTAAGCGCAAATTTGAAAATAATTGGTTATTAAACGTGGTACGATACCCTCTCCTGGTAATATCAGCATAAGGATTTCGTTGGTCAGCTTGCGCGCTAATACCTGGTATTGAACCATTTGGATATGTAATAGGGAACGATGTTGGGTTAATTTGAAATGCTTGTCCAAATACCGCTGCAGTATTTTCTGGACCTGGGAAATTACCTTGGCTTAAAATGCCTTTCAGATTTAAATCCATTTTAGTGGTACCTGTAATATCCCAATTTAAGTTAGTACTTACATTATACCTTGAAAAACTTTGTGTAGCATTATAGGCTTTCGCTTCATCGCTTTTAAACAAGCCATTTTCATCATAATATCCCAAGGAAACATAATAGCGGGCATTATTTACCCCACCAGATAGATTTGCAGTAGCCGTACGATTTTGTCCGAAATTTTTAAAAATTGCATCAAACCAATTTACATTAGGGTATAGTGTAGGATTTTCACCAGAAGCTGTTCTATCAATTACTGTTTGACTATATTGAGGTGTAAAAGTACCAACACTACCTCCTCTAACGAATTCTGTTAGTTTAGCTTCATTGGCTAACTTCATATAATCTACTCCATCAATTAAAGTTGGACTTTTTGTAAATTGAGTTATGCCTTGGAAATAATCAACATTAATTTTAGGAGCACCAACTATACCTTTTTTAGTTACAATTAAAATTACCCCATTTGCACCTCTAATACCGTAAACCGCTACAGCCGCAGCATCCTTTAATACGGTAAATGATTCAATATCATAGGGACTTAATCCGTCTATAGGTCTATTTGGCACTCCATCAACTACAATTAAAGGACTACGATCACCTCCAATGTTAGAGATGCCGCGAATCCAAATATCAGCATTCGTAGAGCCTGGTTCCCCATTTCTTGTTACAGCAATAACACCTGGTATTCTACCTGCTAGCATTGAACTGATACTGGCTACTGGTTGTTTAAGTTCATCAACTTTAACCGAAGATTGTGAACCTACCAAGCTTTCCTTTTTCTGCGTACCAAAAGCCACTACAGCGACTTCTCCTAAAGACTCTACGTTTGGCATTAATTGAACCGTAATTGTTTTTTGGGTACCAACTGAGATTTCTGCAGGCTTATAACCCACATAGCTGATTACAAGTACCGACTTTTCTGAGGGTACAACAATGCTAAAACCTCCGTTAATATCGGTTGCTACACTAATTAATGTACCTTTTACTTTAACACCAGCACCTGGTATTGCTTGGCCTGCTTCGTCTTTTACAATACCTCTTACTGTTATATCAGCAAAATAATTTTTTAATATTAGTTTATTTAAGTTTACATTTTTAGCATCAGCTGATACATTTAACGACAAACAAATTGCCAGAGATAAAGTACTAATCCTTATTGCATGCTCCATAAGTTTTAGTTTAATGAGTTTATTAAATTTTTTGGTCATAGTATTTATATTAGTTGTTTAAGTTTTGTTGATTTAAGCTCAATGTTTTTCTAATTCTCTTCATAGGCAATTTATCAGATAAAAGAGGAAAAAATTATTGAAGTTAAAGGCGAAGAGTTTGATATTCATATTTTTAGTACAATATTTAGATAGGTTCGATTTTTTATTTAACTAAAACGTTTTACTAAAATTGACAAAAAACTATTCTTCTCATAAAAATTACTTTTAAAATCTAATAGTGGATTAAATGTGCTTTCAAATTGAAGCTGATACTGAATTAATAAAACGTTTTAGTAAATCAATTTTATTAAAAATTTCGCTTTATACAAAGAATATTGTCGTAACATTGTTATTACAACATAAAGATACCGCTTTCCATATATGTTGATGGGTTATTTTTTATTAAAAACCTAATTTGAACTTACATAGCTAATGCCCCTTCAGTTTGATCAATCCAAAAAGCCGAAATTTTACCTTTATGTTGAGGATAAGGGTAATTTACTTTCACAACAAAGGTTTATCATACCTATTATCTCGATTTATACGTGTTTTTTAGGTGTTACTTTAGCTTCTCAGAATTAATTTAGCAGGAAATACA
>JACMOW010000312.1 GCA_014377775.1 Pedobacter sp.
ACTTTCGGCACTTTCCGAAAATTTATCTGGATGCCAATCTTTCATCAAGCCTCTGTAAATACTCTTGATTTCTTTTAACTCGGTAGCTTTTGTAACGCCTAAAATTTTTCTGTAATCTCCAACTTTCTTCATAAACTTTTTTATAGGTTATTGTTTATGAAAGGCTTGCAAAATTTTAATAGCAAAGCAACAGGGAAACAATTTTTGTGCAAAGCTATGGCTTTTAGAGGAGAATTACAAGAGTGTTGTTTACTTTGTTATTGGCATACCCTTAATCCATAACGCAAGATCTTCAATTAGCTTTTCTGAAACATTCGCCGGAATTTGGTACTGTGCAGATGTCCCCTTTTCTGTTTGTGGAGTTAGCAAGTGGTTTAATTCGGGATAAAATTTCAGGAATGCATTTTTCTTTTTATTCAATGCAGCATCCCATAAATTATAATCTACTTGTGAAACTTGAAAATCATTTCCACCTTGAATAATAAAAATTCTTTTATTTAATTTTTTTGCAGTCGCTACTTGATCGTAAGCATTTAAACTCACCCAATATGATGCTGGTAAACCAATAATCAACGAATCAGGTTTCATATTGCCAAGCTGATTTATTTTACTTCTTCCAACATCTTTTAGGATGGTATCAAGTTGTTTTTTTCCAGCTTCGGTACTATCCTTAGCTAGTGCAAAGAAATATTTATTCTGCTCTACAATAATATCTGTTAACTTTCTAGCAGGGGCAGCTGCCAAAATAATTCCATTCAATTCTGGCGCTAATGTTGCCAGTTGTGGTGCTAACATCCCTCCTAAACTATGGCCGAAGAGATATATTTTTTTTAGATCTGCTCCCTTAATCGTTTTTGCCATAGCAATCGCGACTAATGCATCATCTGTAACTTCTTCCTTTACCGTAAAAGCTTTATTAAACTCGTTAGCATATAATAACGTGCGCTTTACATAGCGAATTGTACCAATGCCTTTTGCAGCCAAACCAATTGCTAAGTCTTTAAAAGGCTTGTTTGTACCGATGGTCTCATCCAAATCACTTGGGCCAGAACCGTGAACCAACACCACCATTGGAAAATTATTTACGTTTTTAGGTGTGGTTACTACTGCTGCTAATTTGTGATCTTTTGTATCCAGATAAACAGACTTTTCTTGATATTTTGTAGTGTCGGCATAACTTGGCATGATGTAAGCAGCCAATTTAGGCGGCATATAAAATCCTACTAATTTCTCAGACTTGTTAAAGCCTAGTATGAAATTTTGATTATCGTTTTCAAATTTACCTTCAACAGTTACCGCAAAAAACTCACCTTGTATCTTGCTTTGAATTGCATCTAATGATTTAACGTTCCCGAGTTTTGCGGTTATGCTTATCCAAATTTGCTTTAAGTTTTCTGGTGAAACCTTAGCCTGTTCAGCTGTATCAAAATACATGTGAGCAGTGTCAAACTTACCCGCTTCCATATAATAAAAGAAATTGTTCGCCTTATTAAACAAACTCAACACATTCTGTGAAAACGAGACTTTACCTACGCAAAGTAAAAGCGCCAATAATAAAAATTTCTTCATAACATTAAATCATCCCACAATTAATGGAATTCAAAGCTAATGATAATTAAAACTAAATATTGTTAAAAATTGTGAAAATAGCTTAAGTAAACAATTCCGCATCAACGGTAATTTCAGCATTTAAAAGCTTAGAAATTGGACAATTAGCTTTCGCATCAGCAACTAATTCATCAAATTTTTCTTTCGATAAACCGGGTGCTTTTACTTTAACCTCCAAATGGATGTCTGTAATTTCTCCCTTTTCAGGATTTAAATTAACAATTGCTTTCGTAACTATTTCTTCCGGGGTAATATTTTCTGCAGAAATATTAAAGCTTAACTTCATCGAAAAGCATCCACTATGCGCAGCTGCTATAAGCTCTTCTGGATTTGTACCCACACCTTCTTCAAAACGACTTTTGAAAGAATATTGTGTATCCTTTAATGTTTCACTCTGGGTAGTTAATGTTCCCTTTCCATCTTTTCCGGTACCATTCCAAATGGCTGTTGCATTTCTTTTCATTTGATTTTTTATTTTTTTATTAAAAAACTTAATTTATTCCTAAATTGTTTTACAAAAATTATTATTTGACAATAAAATTAAAGTTTCTTTGTAAGAAATGTAGTATGTTTAAATTATAATTTATCTAATTAATCGCTCAACCCTTGGCAAAGCAAGCTAAACGCTATAAGAATATTCTGGTTATTGAAGATAATCATGATATTTTAGACATCATTACCTTAATTCTTCAGAGCGAAGCTTATAAGGTAGCTGGCTTAAATAAAAGTGAGGATATGATGCAACATATCCATGCCTTTAAACCAGACATGATGATACTTGATATCATGCTGCCTGATGCCGATGGTCGTGAATTATTATCTCATATCCGCAATAACCCAGCAACTTCAACTATCCCAGTGCTAATGATTTCTGCAAAATATACTGCCGAAAATATACAACATGGAGATCATAAGCCAAATGGATTTTTAGCAAAGCCCTTTGATATCGACGACCTTTTAGATAAGATTGAAGGCATCTTAGCTGGAAAAACTTATATTTAGATATGAGTATTGAGATATGAGATTATATGCCAATTTAACATATGAATACCAACGAACAACTGATTCATCATTTTTACACCTGCTTTAAAAACAAAGATTTTAAAGGGATGCAAAATTGTTATGCCGATGAAGCAACTTTTAGCGATGCTGTATTTAAAAATCTAAACGCAGATCAAGTTAAAGCCATGTGGCAAATGCTTATTGTAAAAGGAAAAGATCTACACTTAGAATTTAAGGATATTTCGGCAGCAGACAATTTTGCAAATGCACATTGGGATGCCGATTATACCTTCTCAGCAACAGGCAAAAAGGTAGTTAATCGCATCGAAGCAACATTTGAGATTAAAAATGGAAAAATTATTAAGCATACAGATAGTTTTAATTTCAATACCTGGGCTAAACAGGCCCTAGGAGTAACAGGTCTACTTTTAGGGTGGACAAGCTTTCTAAATAAAAAAGTTTCTGCTCAGGCAATGAAAAATTTAGAGCGCTTTATGAAAGCTGCACAATAATTGCGTCAATAGATAATTGTTGCTGCGAACCACTCTGCATATGTTTAAGTGTTAGCTTATTATTTTTCATCTCATCTTCACCAATTAAAATCACGTAAGGAATATTTTTAGCATCCGCGTAGCTCATTTGTTTTTTAAGCTTTGCAGCTGATGGATATAATTCGGTAGCCACGTTTGCGTTTCTAAGTTTTTGCAATAAAGGCAAGGCATATTTCTCAGCTACTGAGTCAAAATTACTAATCAATACTTTTGTGCCTTGTGCAGCTGATGCTGGGAAAAGATTCAATTCTTCTAACACATCATAAATCCTGTCAGCACCAAAAGAAATGCCCACACCTGTTAAATCTTTTAACCCAAACATTCCTGTTAAATCGTCGTAACGGCCGCCGCCGCCTATACTTCCCATCGCTACTTCATTGGTTTTCACCTCAAAAATGCAACCGGTGTAATAATTTAATCCGCGGGCAAGGGTAATGTCTAATTGGAGATTTGAGATATGAGATGTGAGATGTGAGATGTACTCGAACACCATTTCAATTTCTTCAATTCCCTTTAAGCCTATGGCTGATGAGGCGAGCACTATTTTCAAACTTGCTAACTTCTCAATGTTCGAACCCTTTAGCATAATCACCGGTTCCAATTTTTCAATATCAGCGCTACTAAAGCCTCTTTCTAACAGTTCTTTGGTAACGCCTTCAAAGCCAATCTTATCTAGTTTGTCGATCGCCACGGTCATATCAATAATTAATTCGGGCTTACCTATTATTTCGGCTATGCCGGATAAAATTTTTCGGTTATTAATTTTAATGTCGAAATCTTTTAGCCTTAAATTACTTAGCGCTTCGTGATAAATGAGCACAAATTCGGCCTCATTTAATAGTGATGAAGAACCTACTACATCGGCATCGCACTGGTAAAACTCTCTATATCTTCCCTTTTGCGGTCTATCTGCGCGCCAAACCGGCTGCACCTGAAAGCGTTTAAATGGAAAAGAAATTTCGCTCTGATGCATCACTACGTAACGCGCAAAAGGGACCGTTAAATCGTAGCGAAG
>JACMOW010000313.1 GCA_014377775.1 Pedobacter sp.
CTCACCACTTATATGAGAATTGGTGCATATTTTGGTGTTTTTCCTAAAAACAAAAACCCTGCAATCATTTGATTTGCAGGGTTTTGTGTTGTTTTGATATTGAATCTTGTGATCCCGCTGGGATTCGAACCCAGGACCACTACATTAAAAGTGTAATGCTCTACCAACTGAGCTACGGAATCATTAAAGAATTGTTAACTAATTTCTTTAAAGTGGTGCAAATATAGAAATTATAATTTATTCGACCAATTATTTATAGAAAAATATTTTTTCTCCATTCTTTAAATATTTATGTCTTTCTTTTACGTAAATAAATGTAATGTAGACATTTCAAAAAAACTTAATTTAAACTATAATTTAGATTATTAAATTTGTGCTAAGAAACATTTTATTTCTTCTTTTAGGTTTTATTTCGTCTATCGTTGCTGAGGCGCAATACATATTTACTGAACATAATTTACCGGTAACGCAATCTATTTTAAGTTATTCTTCGATCGCTGATGCAGAGAATCGGAACCTATCAATAACGGAAGTTAAAAACGGAACCGCAAATTTGAAATTTTCACACTTAAAGGGAAATTTTGGTAATTTAGGATTTACCAGTCATAACTTTTGGTTAAAATTCGATTTAAAAAATAATTTGAATACCGATGTTTTTTATTATCTCAAAACAGCAGAACCGATTACCGATCATGTAAATCTATACACCTTTAATAAACAGGGCAAAGTTAATGTACAAAAGAGCGGCGATAACATCAATTTTATAGATAGAAGCGTTGCAAATGGAAAAACCATATTTAAAATTGAATTAAAGCCAGGAGAACTTATTCATGCTTTCTTAGAGGTTAAAAACGATGGAGAGAAAAATAGTCTACCATTAACATTAATAAGTCAACAAAAATTATTGGAAACAACGTATCAAGAACAGCTCATCATGGGCGTCTTTTACGGCATATTATTTGTAATCGCCATCACTTATTTTTTCTTTTATTTTGCGCTGAAAGAAAAATCTTTTCTTTACTATTCATTGTATGTAACATTTGTTGGCCTTTGTCAATTTGCATTAGATGGATTTTTTCATCAATACATTGATCGGAGTAGCTCTTGGATAAATTTACATGCTGTAATTATATCAGCAATATTTGGTGCCTATTTTTTTGGAAAATATAGTGAAATTATTTTAGGAATTAAGCAAAGATACACAAAGCTACAGTATAGCTTTAACTTACTATATCTGCTACTAGCCATTGTATTAGCAGGTGTTTTATTGTTTCCTAACTTTTTAAAGTATTCATATCCTTTGGTAAATTTACTTACACTATTTGGTATGGTGCTTATATTTGTAAGTATTGCTGTATTGATAAAAGACAAACAGCAAATTGATATCTATTTTGCAGGCGGAATTTTTATTTTATTTATATGTATTTTAATTGCCGTTTTATTCAACTTCGGGGCTTTTCCTGATGATATTTCGACTGATAACATTACAAAACCTGGTATTGGTTTAGAAATTATTGCGCTATCTCTTTCCATGGCAAATAGAATTCGATTGCTTAAAACTAAACAAGAGGAAATGCAGGCGCTAGCCCTTCTAAAATCAGAAGAAATGAATGATGTGAAATCTTATTTCTTATCAAATATGAGCCATGAACTACGAACACCATTAAATGCAATATTGGGGCTAGCGAGTTTAATGGAAAACGAAAGTGGTGATGAAAAAATAAAGGAGAATTGTGAGATGATAAGATATGCTTCTCATGGGCTAATATCATCTGTTAATGATATTCTTGATTTTTCGAAAATAGAGAAGGGCGAGCTTAAATTAGAGGCAACAAATTTTAAAGTTTATGAAGTTTTAGAAAAAATAAAAACGGGTATTCAAAATCAAGCTGAAGATAAGGGGTTAATATTTGAATTTGACAGTAATATAGTTCCAGAAATTACAACTATAGGGGATCCTGTTCGCTTAGAACAAATCATTCATAATTTACTGAGCAACGCTTTAAAATTCACCTTAAATGGTACAATTACTTTACAAGCATTTTCAAAAATTGAAAATGACAAAATGTATCTCGATTTAAGTATAAAGGATACTGGCATAGGTATAGCCAAAGAAAAATTATCTTCAGTTTTCGGTTTGTTTTCTCAAACAGAGTTAAATAACAAGCGTAAATATGGTGGTTTTGGTATTGGGCTAAGTATTGTTAAAGTGTTAGTTGATCTTCACCATGGTAAAATTGATTTGGAAAGTAAATTGGATCATGGAACATCTTTTTTGATTTCATTAACCTATCCAATAATTGCATCACCAGAAAAAAATAGAAACAACTTTCCAACGGATTATAATGATTTTTTAGGCAAACACATCTTAGTAGTTGAAGATAACCCAATGAATCAAATGGTTATTAAAATGATCCTTAAGAGATGGGAAAATACCGTTGTTACAATGGCAAATGATGGTGCAGAAAGCTTGAAATTATTAAAGGAGAATAAAATTGACATTGTGCTGATGGATTTACAAATGCCGATTATGGACGGTTATGAAGCTATCGCCGCGATTAGAAATGGAGATGCTGGAGCCCATTATATTAACTTACCCATTATTGCATTAACGGCTGATGTAAACGCCGCTTCAAAAGAAAGGGTATTTTTATTGGGCGCAAATGATTACATGACTAAGCCAGTTGATCAAAAGCTGTTATATCAAAAAGTAACAGAACTCTGTTCTTATTGATTGTAATGGATTCGCCATAATTTCAAAAGAATATTTATTGTCGTTACGCTTATCCTAACTTTACAAAAAAAGAAACAAAATAAAATTATGATACAATCTAAAGGATATGCCGCACAAACCCCAGAAACTGATTTGGCAGTTTGGGATTTTGAGCGTAGAGAAGTAGGAGCACATGATGTTCAGATAGAAATATTGTTTTGTGGCGTTTGCCATAGCGACCTGCACCAAATTAAAAATGAATGGTTTCCTGGAGTTTTCCCAATGGTACCTGGCCATGAAATTGTAGGTAAGGTAATAAAAGTAGGCAACCACGTTAAAAATTTTAAACTAGGTGATTTGGCAGGCGTAGGTTGTTTAGTAGATTCTTGTCAGGTGTGCGAAAACTGTAAAGAGGGTTTAGAACAATACTGCTTAGACGGCAACACGCAAACTTACAATAACAAGGGTAGAGATGGTGTGCCAACATATGGTGGCTATGCAAATAATATTGTAGTACGTGAAGAGTTCGTATTGCACATTTCAGATAAATTGCCATTAGCAGCAACAGCTCCCTTGTTGTGTGCTGGCATTACTACCTACTCGCCTTTAAAACACTGGAAAGTGGGCAAAGGACATAAATTAGCAGTTTTAGGGTTAGGTGGGCTAGGCCATATGGGGGTTAAATTTGGCGTAGCGTTTGGCGCAGAGGTTACTGTATTAAGTACTTCGCCCTCAAAAGAGGCTGCTGCCAAAGAATTAGGTGCACATCATTTTGTTGTAACTTCAGATCCCGAACAAGTTAAGGAGGTGATAGGAACTTTCGACTTCATCTTAGATACAGTTTCTGCTCCACATGATATGAACATGTACTTATCGTTGCTTAAAACCAATGGAATACATATATGTGTTGGCGTACCAACGGAAGCAATGTCTGTACAAGCATTCTCTTTATTAGGCGGACGAAAAAGTGTGGCTGGTTCTAATATCGGAGGTCTTCCTGAAACTCAGGAAATGTTAGATTTTTGTGCAGCACATCAGATTGTTTCTGATATTGAATTAATTGATATTAAAGATATTACTGCATCTTATGAAAGAATGATTAAAGGAGATGTGAGGTACCGGTTTGTAATTGATATGGCAACCCTATAAGTTTTAACAATCTATTTTAGCGTAAGATATTAATTTATTTTTGGGTGCAAACTAAATTCATTAAAACTTTTTAACCGGACGGATGTTAATTTTAAAAAACAATAGCTATAGGATTATTTAGAACAGCATTAATAGGAGCGGCTATTTACAGCGCTTATAAATACATCACTAAACTTGATGATATTACAGGAAGAACAGTTGTAGATGACTTGAAAGAAAAAGCACCAGAATGGATAGAGAAAGCCAAAGCTTACAAAGAAGATCTGCAACTGAAATATAAAAAAGATGACTTATTTAAATAGCGCTCATATCACTTAAATTTTAACTTAATCTTAAAAAAATGAAAGATGTGAAAATGCCCAAAAACAATCCGACCACCCAGGGAAGCCCGATTGCCGATCGTACCAATCACGATATAAAATTAGACAAAAGAATGAATGGTATTTCAAATGGAGGCGGCCACCGTTCTGATCAAACTTCAAGTAAAGATAATGCCCGAAAACGGGAAACTAAAAGCTAAGTAAAAGCATCAGGAAACTGGTGCTTTTTTTTATCACAAAAATTAAACTTCTAAGAAATAGCATAATCAAACTTTATGGCATGTGGATTGTTCTTTATATATTAAAATTTATAAGAATTAAATCTAAAAGATTATGAAACTTCCAATCTTAGCATCATGCTTACTCGTTGCAGCAACATTAAGTCAGAGTTGTATTAGCAACAAAAAATACGCAGCGTTACAATCTAGTAATACCAAACTTGAGCAAAGCAATCAGGAACTTAATTCGCGTTTACAAGCCAGTGAGAGTGATTTATCAGGTTCAAAAATCAGAATTAAAAGCCTAGATGAGCAAATTGCATCAGAAAAAGCAAACGTAATAGCTTTACAAGCAGCTTTAAATAAGTGCTTAAATTCAAGTAGTCAGGGTAATGTAAATATCTCTAAACTAGTTGATGAGATTAATGCTTCTAACAAGTACATCCAACAATTGGTAAATAGTAAAAATAAAAGCGACTCACTGAATGTGGTTTTAACTAATAATTTAACCCGATCATTAAGTAGAGAAGAAATGAGCGATGTGGATGTGAAAGTATTAAAAGGTGTAGTATACATTTCTTTATCGGATAATATGTTGTACAAATCTGGTAGTTATGAAATATCAGATAAATCTGGCGCTACTTTAGCCAAAATTGCTAAAATTATTAAGGATTATAATGGCTATGATGTGTTAATTGAAGGTAACACTGATAATGTGCCGATTAGCATGCCAAACATCCGTAACAATTGGGATTTAAGTGCATTAAGGGCCTCGTCTGTTGTTCAATCTCTACAAAACAACTATGGTGTTGATCCTAAACGTTTAACTGCTGGCGGCAGAGGAGAATATAATCCTGTAGCAGCAAATGATTTGGCAACTGGAAAAGTTAAAAACAGACGTACCCAAATTATCATTACGCCTAAATTGGATCAATTTATGGAGCTGATAGGTAAAGCACCAGAAGCAAGCACGATTAAGTAAATTATTCGTATCAAGTAGTTAGTATTAAGTATCAAAATTGGGTGTATTTGGCATTACAAATAAAGCGTACTGGAATTAAATTTCTAGTACGCTTTTTATTAATATCGATCTCCACGCTCCATGCTAAACGCCATACTTTTTATTATCTTTGAGCATGCTTAACATTGCGAAATTATTAGAATCTATTCTATCAAAAGACCGAATCAAAGCAAGGTTAATAGACTTGGTAGCCTATGCATCTGATGCTGGTTTCTATTATCTTAGGCCAAAAGCCATTGTACAACCCGTTTCTGAAGAAGAAATAATCGCATTATTTAAGTTTTCGCATCAATACCAAATTCCTTTAACTTTCCGTGCTGCTGGTACGAGTTTATCAGGTCAATCTATTTCTGATGGTATATTGGTAGATTTAAGTCAACACTGGAATTTTGTACGGGTAGAAAATAAGGGTGAAACGGTTAGGGTACAACCCGGTATAATTGGCGCCATCGTAAATGCTGAATTAAGAAAATACGGTCGTAAAATTGGTCCAGATCCCGCTAGTATTAATTCAGCCATGATGGGTGGTATCATTGCTAACAATGCTAGCGGAATGTGCTGTGGTGTAAGTAAAAATTCGTATCACACCATAAAATATGTAAAATTTATTTTACCAAATGGTAAAGTTTATTGTACAGAAGGTAATGAAGATTATACACGCTTTAGAGTAGAATGTCCAGAAATATATAATGAAATTTTATCTCTACGTAATCGAATATTAGTCAACCCAACAGTTTATCAACTTGTTAGGCATAAGTACAAAACTAAAAATACGGTTGGTTATGCGGTAAATGCATTTATCGATTACGAAGATCCGCTTGATATTTTAGCTCACTTGTTGGTGGGGGCAGAGGGTACCCTAGGCTTTATTGCCGAAGCGGTGCTAAACACCGTTCCAGATTATCCAGTAAAAAGCACCGCCTTAATCTATTTTCCTGATATTTATGCTGCTTGCCAAGCTATCGTTCCATTAACGGAATCGGGTGCCGAAGCGGTTGAATTAATGGATCGTGCATCACTGCGATCTATTGAACTGATGAAGGGGGTACCATCTATCATCAAAACTCTTCCCGATACCGCGGCCGCTTTACTGGTCGAATATCAAGGCAATACGGTAGATGAAGTTAAATTAAAATCGGATAATTTCTTAGCAGTTGCACCAACACTTCCCTTAATTAAGCCTGCAATTTTTACAGACGATGCAACGGAGCAGGCTTTTTTATGGAAGGTAAGAAAAGGCATGTTCCCTTCGGTAGGATCGGTAAGAGCGAGTGGTACTACTGTAATTTTAGAAGATGTTGCCGTACCAGTAGCTCGATTGGGCGATGCGATACTTGATTTACAAGAACTCTTTAAAAAACATGAGTATCAAAATGCTATTATTTTTGGTCATGCCAAAGATGGAAACATCCACTTTGTAATTACTCAAGCTTTTGATACCTCTTTAGAAATAGAAAGGTACGATCGCTTTTTAAAAGAAGTAGTTTCATTAGTGATTAATAAATATCAAGGTGCCTTAAAAGCGGAACATGGTACGGGGCGTAATATGGCACCTTTTGTAGCAACGGAATGGGGTAGCGAAGTTTATCAGATCATGAAGGCCATAAAACTGATAATAGACCCTCAAAACCTGCTAAATCCGGGAGTGATTATTAACAGCGATAAAAACGCACATATTAAAGCATTAAAAGATTTACCTAAAGTAGAAGAAGAGGTAGATAAGTGTATGGAATGTGGATTTTGCGAATATAAATGCCCTAGTAGAAACATTACCCTAACACCACGACAAAGAATTGTAGTACGAAGAGAATTATTAAAGCTAAAAAGAATAGGGAATGCGTCGCTTTATAAAGAGCTTTTAAACCAATATCAATATGATGGTTTAGACACCTGTGCTGTTGATGGACTTTGCGCCACCGCTTGTCCAGTTGATATTAATACCGGCTCGTTGGTGAAACGCTTAAGGAGAGAAAATCATAGTGCCTTTGCCAATGGACTAGCTTTACGAATTGCGAAAAATTTTAAACCCGTTACCTCAGTTATTAAAACAGGCATTTACGCAGCCACTACAATTAATAAAGTGTTTGGCCAAAATGCTATACTAAACCTTACTAAGGCTTTTAAGAAAGTAATCCCAGTGGTACCGCTATGGTCTAACCAAATTAAGCCAACAGCAGCATTTTCTTCATATTTAACTAATGATCTTTCTAAAGCAACACCAGCAGTAGTGTACTATCCAACTTGTATCTCGAGGGTAATGGGTGGGGCAGTAGGTAACGGAAAAAACATTATAGACACGTTTATCAGCATTTCAAACAAGGCAAGTATTGGATTTATCATTCCAAAGGAAATTCAAAGTACCTGTTGCGGACAAATATTTTCATCAAAAGGATTTAGTGCAGCTTACCAATACACAGTAAATGATACGGTATGTAAATTATGGGAGTGGAGCCAGCATGGCGCGCTACCAGTGGTGATCGATATTACCTCGTGCACCCTAACCCTACAAGATTGTGGCCACGCCCTAACACCAGAAAATAAACTAAAATTCGATGCAATTAAAATAATTGATAGCATAGATTATGTGATGGATTATCTGTTGCCAAACATAACCGTAAACAAAAAGAAAGATAAGATAACCTTACATCCAGTTTGTTCTTTACAAAAAATGGGGTTAGAAGCTAAATTTTTAAAAATTGCTCAGCAATTAGCACACAACGTTCATATTCCCGTACATGCAGGCTGTTGTGGTATGGCGGGGGATAGGGGATTTTTATTTCCAGAATTAACTGCATCTGCTACTAAGCCAGAGGCAGATGAAGTGAAAGAACAAAGTTATAATGGTTATTACTCGAGTGGTAAAACCTGCGAAATTGCCCTATCAGAGGCTGTAGGAAAAAATTACGAGTCCATTATAAACTTGTTAGATGAGTGTGTCTAAATTCTTTTATTATACTAGACCTTCATTACACGTCCACTTCGATCAGGATGAGGTTTTTTATGTAGCTGAGGGTCGATACCGATTCTTTGTTGGTGGAGAGCTGATGGGATAACATCTGGGTGATAAGATATTTTACACAGAAAGGTACCTCGCACATGGATTCAATTAACAGACAAGGGCAAGTTGATCTATTTTGTTCAGCCTGCTGGCAACGCCGAAGAATTTTTTAGAACAATGAATAAACCCAAACATCAGCCCAGCAGAGAGAAGATTGATAAAATATATGCCGCTTACGAGATGAAAGTGCTTGGATCACGTTGACGAAGTTTTATCTGCAAAAGAAAAAAAGAATCGATCAGAACATATAGGCATTTGGTTTTGTTTAGTTATGTATCTATATGATTACATACGAATTTTCCGACATTAAAAAGAAACTTTTCGACGCCCGAATCGATACCCGGTTAAAGCTGTTGCTAATCACCACCTGTATTGCCATACTACAATTCCTACTCCATCTTGGGGCGATGGGATTTTACGGCTTTCATCAAGATGAGCTTTTGTATATGGCATTGTCCGAACATTTGGACTGGGGCTATAGGGAAACGCCACCTTTCATTGCGCTAGTTGGGGTTGCTGGTAAGTTTTTTTTTGGTGGATCGATTATCGGTATGCGGATTATTCCAGCATTGTTTGCTGGAGCAATTGTGCATCTCACTGGCTTGATTACCATTCGGCTTGGTGGTAAGCAATTGGCGGTGATACTTTCGTGCACTGCTGTGGCATTTTCTGCAGCGTTTCTGGCAACAGGAGCACTGTTCATTCCGCAGGTGTTCGACGAATTTTTCTGGTTGCTTTGTGCTTATCTAATGATCTGTTGGGTGCAGCGTCCAGATGATAAAATTTTATATGTGCTGGGTGCACTAGCTGGAGTAGGGCTGTTGGTCAAATACACTATCCTACTTTATCTTATCGGTCTGGGAATCGGTATTTTGATTGTTCCTGAGTTCCGGCAATTGATGAAAGGTAGTACGTTGTGTATTGCCTTTGGAATTACGCTAATCATTATTACTCCACACATTTTGTGGCAGTACGAGCATAGCTTTCCAGCGCTCTGGCATTATAATGAATTGAAACGCACACAGCTGGTATATTTAACCAGAACAGATTTTTTGGTGCAACAACTTGTTGTTAATGGAACTGGAATAGTACTATGGTTGGCTGGATTATGGTATTTTTTTAGAAACGATAAGCTGAAGTCATTTCGGTTTTTAGCTGTTGGTTTCATATTTTCTATGTTTTCGCTCGCTGTGCTCAACGGCAAACCTTACTATGCTTTTGGTGCTTACCCCGTATTGTTCGCAGCAGGTGGTATTTTTTTCGAACAATTGCTGAAAAGGCGAACAGGATTATTTATCACATTCCTTGTTGTACCTAATCTTTTATTGGCTGTTATGGTTCTTCCCTTTTTGCCCATTAAAACTTCCTCAAGTGTATTTACATGGACCTATCAAAACCTGAATCTTCATTTTCCACTCAAATGGGAAGACCAGAAGATCCATAATGTGAACCAAAACTATGCCGATATGATTGGATGGGAGGAACTGGCGCGTAAAACTTCAGACTTTTATCTTTCCCTTCCTTTGGCACAGCGCAAACAAACAGTCATCTTTGCAAATGGTTACGGCATTGCTGGTGCATTAGAACATTATAGGGGAAGCGAATATCCGCTTCCAAGCGTAGTTTCACTCAGTAGTAGTTTTGCTTTATGGGCTCCAAGTAGGATCACAGCAAAGCATATCATCTATTTTTCTTCCGATAAAACAGATCGTTTTCTATCTCCCAATAAACAAGAAATTCATGGGGTAATCAGTAACCGGTATTCTGGAATATATGGAACGAGGATCTGCTTTTTACTGTATGTTGGCCCAGAGATGAAAAGCTGGTACGAATCACAATGGACTGAAAAAAAAGCTGGATATGGTAGACCAATCAGGACTTCGCTGATGGGATATCAATTGAAATTTAAACGGAAGATAGACGAACTTTTAATACTTTTTTGAGATATTAAGTGGTGGATTATCAATATAGATAATATTAAACCTGTCCTTAACATATAAGAATTGAATAATCAAACCATCATGATTTTTGAAATCACACAATGAAATGGATAAATTATGATACCAATTCAGGTACAATTACTTCCATCTGCTCAACCTCGCTCAGATTATATCTCATTTGATAGTATGCTTGCCCAGATATTCCAAACAGTTTGTGGAGTTACTACATTTGACTATCTCTTTTACTGATTGATTATGATATATGAATAATAATACCAGTTTTTTCTTAAACTCATTAGTGAAGCTAAACTGCTCCGGCATCTTCTATTTCACTTGGAATGGGTTTTATTTCAAAACTGTCAACCTACAGGCAGATAAGACCTTTGCTAAAAATCACGAATAATCAGTTAAAATCCAATACTTATTGTTCACGACATATATTTATGTTTGCCTAAATTGTTGTTTATAGCATTCATGATGGATATAAATAGCCTAATAAATATGTGAAAAATGAGATTATATGTCACCGTAATGGTTTTTCTGGTAGGTATTGTTTTTGAGTCTACAGACTCATATGCACAAGATTTTTCAAGATATAAGGTTCAGCCTAAAATAAATTTGAAAGCGCTTCCATTTAACTTAAATTCAATTCGTTTATTGGAAGGTAGCCCTTTCAAAAAGGCAATGGATGTAAATGCTAAATATTTATTGCAATTAGATGCTGACCGATTTTTAAACCGTTGGCGAACTAATTCAGGGCTAAAAGCTAAAGCACCTTTGTACGGTGGTTGGGAGGCTACTTCTTCGCATATGTTAGGTCATTATCTTTCTGCTTTGGTGTTACAATACGCTTCTACAGGCAATAAATTATTTTTAGAAAGGGCTAATTATATTGTTGACGAGTTGGAAGAATGTCAGACTGCTCGTAAAACTGGTTACATAGGTGGAGTACCTGATGAGGAGCGGATATGGAAAGAAGTAGTGTCGGGAAATGTAAAAACATCGGGTTTTGATTTAAATGGCGGTTGGGTACCCTGGTATATGTTGCACAAAGTTTGGGGCGGTTTAATTGATGCCTACATGTATACTGGAAATGAAAAAGCAAAACAAATTGTTGTCAAATTATCGGACTGGGCGTACACCAATTTTATGAAATTACCGGATTCTCAATTTCAGCAAATGCTGGAATGTGAATTTGGAGGAATGAACGAGTCTTTGGCAGAAGTGTATGCAATAACTGGAGATAAAAAATACCTTGACCTTTCCTATAAATTTTATCATAAAAAAGTACTAGATCCGTTGGCAAATCGAGTAGATCAATTAGGAGGATTACATGCAAATACTCAAATTCCAAAGGCATTGGGTTCTGCCCGTCAATATGAGCTTACTGGTAATCAGCGAGATTATAACATTGCTGATTTCTTTTTTGAGGCGGTTACAAACGACCACTCCTATGTAAATGGAGGGAACAGTAATTATGAGTATTTTTCTCAAAAAGGTAAACTTACGAATCAACTAAGTACAAATACTTCGGAAACCTGCAATACGTATAACATGCTTAAAATGGCTCGGCATTTATTTACTTGGCAACCTGATGTTAAATTGGTAGACTATTATGAAAGAGCCCTATATAATCATATTTTGGCTTCTCAACAGCCAGAAACCGGCATGATGTGCTACTACGTAGCCTTACAATCTGGAAAAGAAAAGGTATTTAGTACGCCTTTCGATTCGTTTTGGTGCTGTGTGGGAACAGGAATAGAAAACCACGCCAAATATGGTGAGTCGATATATTTTAAGGGTGTTGACGGTAGTTTATATGTAAACCTATTCATCCCATCTGAAGTGAATTGGAAAGAAAAGGGAATTGTTATCCGTCAAGAAACGAATTATCCAAAAGATCAAACGACTTCCATTAAGATAGATCCAAAAAAACCTTCGAAATTTACAGTCTACCTTCGCTATCCCATTTGGGCTACACATGGTGTACAATTGAAGGTTAATGGTAATCCTTTAAAAATAAATGTCGAAGCAGGTAGGTACATTACTAAAAATCGTGTTTGGAAAAAAGGAGATCA
>JACMOW010000314.1 GCA_014377775.1 Pedobacter sp.
ATTTATGTATTAATCTCTCGCCAATGACAAAAAGCTACTACCAAAAAAAACGTGTCTATTTAATTATAACGCTACTTTTTATAGGTTGGTTTAATTCTCATGCCCAAATTGCAAATAAAGAAACTAATGTAGCTTTTTTGCATCAGAACGCAATAGCATTACAAGAGAAAATAGATATAAATAGGCAGAAAGCATTTCTTCTTGCAAAAGAAAAAGGCTGGGAAACATTAAGAGTAACTAAAACTGGCGCAATTATCGCTTTGCAGGGTATAGACGATTTGGGCTTGCCAATTTATTACATTACCGATAATAACAGTATTGCGGCAGCCACCACCAATGCGACTAAATTATATACAGGTGGGGGTTTAGGTTTGAGTTTAAGTGGTAGTACTTTACCAAACGATAAAGTGGCTATTTGGGATGGTGGAGCAATATTAAATACCCATACCGAATTTGCACCCGCCAGAATAAAAGCAAAGGACAATGCCTCTACCCTTTCAAGTCATGCCACCCACGTAGCAGGAACAATAATGGCTAGCGGACTTTATGCTCCTGCAAAAGGAATGTCTTTTGGTTTACCTCAGCTTTCTGCTTTTGATTTTAATAGCGATGTGGCCGAAATGTCGGCCAATGCAGCTACTTTATTAATTTCTAATCACTCCTACGGATCTTTAGCAGGTTGGCAATATAATAGTGATGTAACGCCTGCACGCTGGGAATTTTATGGAGCAGCTGGCGCAAATAAAGATTTTAAGTTTGGCTTCTATAACAGTACCACTAGAGATTGGGATCAGATTTGCTACAACGCACCTTATTACCTACCCGTAAAATCAGCAGGTAATAATCGAAATGAAACCGGACCCGCAGTAGGCGAACCCTATTTTCGTTATAATGCTGCTGGTGTAATGGCTAGTGCAGGAAACAGGCCAGATGGGATCAATAGCAACAATGGTTACGATATTCTCTCCTTATACTCAACCGCAAAGAATATTTTAACTGTTGGTGCAATTAATCCATTGCCATTTGGCCCTACTTCAACTTCGAGCATCCAAATCTCGAGTTTTAGCAGCTGGGGCCCTACAGATGATGGCCGGATTAAGCCCGATTTGGTAGGTGATGGCGTTAATGTAACTTCAACCACTAGTACCAATACCACTGCTTATGCCAGTCTTTCTGGCACCTCTATGTCAGCTCCAAATGTAAGCGGATCACTGGTTTTGCTACAAGAACTTTATAGCCAGAAAAATGCTGGGACATTTATGCGCTCGGCAACTTTAAAAGCACTCGTATTGGGCACCACAACTGAAGCGGGTGTTTATCCTGGGCCAGATTATATCTACGGCTGGGGGCTTTTAAATGCAGAAGAAGCCGCAAAAGCTATTTTAGCTAAAAATGTGAAAAGTTTAATAAACGAAAGTAGCTTAAGCCAAGGTGGTAGTCAAACCATTAACATGATTGCCTCTGGAAATGGTGCGTTGATTGCTACGATTTGCTGGACAGACCCCGAGGCAACGCCTGTTTCTAGTGCTGCTGCGCTCGATAACACAACGCTTAGGCTAATTAACGATTTAGATATCAGTATTAAAGACGCACAAAATAATGTGTATCGTGCATGGGTGTTAGACCCCGAAAACCCATCGGCCGCCGCTACAAAAGGCGATAATTTTAGGGATAATGTAGAGCAGGTTCACATTGCCAACGCCACTCCAGGAAAAAGCTATACCTTAACCATTAATCACAAAGGCACCTTATTAAAAGGTCCACAACCATTTTCCATCGTTGTTACTGGAATTGGAGGCACTACATATTGTACAGCAATGCCAAATAGCAATGCCGATTCGAAAATTACGAATTTTAAGTTGTCGAATATAGACAATACTCCTAATGTTGGCTGTACTACCTATTCTGATTTTACTTCCCAAACGATTAATTTAGAAAAGGGAAAAACTTATCCTTTAAGTTTAACGCTAGGTACTTGTGGAGCAAATTTCGATAAAATAGCAAAAGTATTTGTAGACTGGAATGGAGATGGCGATTTTAATGATGCAGAAGAGTTAGCTGCAACGAGTGCAGTAATAAATGCCACGGGGGTTTTTACAACCAACATTACCGTACCAGAAACGGTTATCGTAAATGATTTTTCGTTGTTGAGAGTAGTTTTAACTGAAACTAGTTCCGCTGCGGGCGTTTCGGCCTGTGGATTATATGCCAAAGGTGAAACACAAGACTACAGGATTAACTTCTTAAATCCTTCGATAGACGTTGCTTTAAAAGCACTCATTAATCCTACACCTACAATTTGCGCCAATACAGATCAAAAAATTACCGTTACTTTAAAAAACATCGGCACGCAAAATTTAACAGCCATTCCGGTTGTTGTTACCATTAGTGAAAATGCAAGTGTAATTACTACCTTAAATGCAACCTACACTGGCACATTATCTTATTTGAACGAGATCGATTTTACTTTACCAACTGGTTTTAATGCACAAGCTGGCAAAACATATACTGTTGTTGCGAGAACAAATTTAACTGGCGATTTAAGTATCGCAAATAACCAATTAAATGCTAGCTTTCAGGTAAGCGTGCCTCCTATTACTACTACAGCTAATGCTTTTCTTTGTACCAACCTAAATTCGTATACTTTAACAGCTGATGCTACTGCAAATTCGACTGTTTTTTGGTATAAAAATTTAACAGATGGTATTCCCATTCAATTTGGAAATGAAACCTCAACTACAATTGCTCCGAACGTAAATAACATGTATTATGTAGGGGTAAACGATTTTAAAGCTGAAATTGGCCCTAAAACCAAAGCCGAAATTGGGGATGGCGGTTACAATCAGTTTACGCCAGGTATTTCGATAACTACCTTGGTACCAATTACGCTAGAAAGTGCAAGACTTTACATCGGCAATTCAGGCCAGATAAAATTTACGGCTGTAAACAGCTCAGGCTTAGCCGTTTCATCTGTACTTTTAAACGTTACGGCTACAAAAACTGTTTCTGGGCCAGGTGTAACTGCTAATGATCTCGCCGATCAAGGTCAAATTTATGCCCTCAATTTAACTTTGCCTAGCGCAGGAAGTTTCACTATCAATATAGAATACTTAGGGGGGGCTACCATTTTCAGAAATAACAATGCAGCCGCAGCAACTACCTACCCGTATCAAACCCCACTAAATTTATTTAGCATTACTGGGAATACGGCTACATTGGCAAATACTCCTGATTATTTTAGAGGATTTTTCTATTATTTTTACGATTTAAAAATAAGAGCTGGTGGCTGTGTAGGCGGACCACGATTGGCCGTGAAAATAAACACACCTCTTATTACCCAAACGGGTGATTTACTTTCGTCGAGTGCATCAACAGGCAATCAATGGTATCTAAACGGCGAACTCATAACTGGCGCTACAAGCTCAACATTTAAAATCCTCAAAAATGGAAAATATACCGTTGATGTGATGACGGTAACAGGTTGTTTAATGCGTGCTCCAGAATTTACAGTTACTAGCATAAAAAATACAAATACTAATGGAATTGATTTAAAAGCTTACCCTGTGCCCACAAAAAGTGAGTTAAATATTACATTTGAGGTTGTACAAAAAGAAAATGTAAATGTGCAGCTTAGCAATTTACTTGGTAAAGTATTATTTACTGGTGAGAGAATAAATTTTATTGGATCTTACACCAATAAAATTAATCTAAATTCGTATGCAAATGGCATGTATATTTTAAATGTAAGAGTAGGTTCGAAAGTGTACTCACGAAAAATATTTTTAATTAAATAATTGCACTTCATTGATTTACAATCAGTTATTTTACAATTAGATTACACAATTATTTTTTATATGCACAATTCTTTTTTATTTTAGAGAATATTAGCGATGGATAATCCTCCTGCTTCCAATTAACCAAATACACAACTAACTCAATCACAATGCATTACAATCTATTAACGATCGTTCCGATCGAGAACACTAATTATGTTGCTTTTACATTCTTTATTGGCTGTATGGCAATGCTTGGCGCATCTGTTTTCTTCTTTTTTGAAGTTTCAAATACAGATAAAAAATGGAGAACATCAATTCTCATTTCTGGTATAATTACGTTTATCGCCGCAGTACACTACTATTACATGAGAGATTATTATCTGGCAACAAACTTATCTCCTACATTTTTCAGGTATGTAGACTGGCTATTAACGGTCCCTTTAATGTGTGTTGAATTTTACTTAATCACCAAAAAAGCTGGCGCTAAAATTACGCTGTTATGGAAACTTGTTGCAGCATCTGTTTTCATGCTAATTACTGGTTATATAGGTGAAGCCATTTATGGAAATGATCCTCAAAGTTGGATCTGGGGATTTATTAGCAGTATTGGTTATTTCTACATTGTGTATTTGATATGGTTTGGCGAAGTAGCCAAGCTTGCCAACAATGCAGGTACAGCTGTAGCTAGAGCTAATAAAACTTTAGGCTGGTTTGTGCTTGTTGGATGGGCTATTTATCCAATCGGCTATATTGCAGGCACTCAAGGCGGCTTATTTGGCGTTAATGTGTTTCAGGGCTTGTCTTTAGATTTAGTATATAATATTGGAGACGCCATCAATAAAATTGGATTCGGTCTTGTGATTTATACCTTAGCTCAAGCTGATAAAGAAACAACTTTAGTATAAATTAATCGTTTACCCCAAGTTGTCTCGGACCTAAACAATATATTTTTGGTTTGGGACAACTTTTTAATTTTAAAAATGCCTTTAATTCTATCTGTTAGTAGGTTAAAATCATTAATCTTGATTGTTGGTTTATTGCTTGCAATTAATCAAATTTATTTTTTTCCATTATCTATAAACACGCAAACTTATATTTTCCTAATTGGGATTATTATCCTTGGGATTCCCCATGGTGCAGTTGATGTATTAATTTCAACAAAAAATGCAAAGGACAATAAAAACTCCTTTTCATATTTTACTTTTTTTTATACCTACATTGGCCGATTAATAGCCTTTTTGCTTTTATTGCTTTTAATTCCTTCGATTGGAATAGTACTATTTATCATCATTGCCTCATTTCATTTTGGCGAAACTGACCTTTATAAATTTGACATCAATTCATTAAAAGGTAAACTTTTTTCATTCAGTTATGGCTGGGTGATTATCAGCTTTATAATATTAAGTCATTTTGATGAGGTAAAAACACTTCTATATTCGTTCGAATCAGGAAGAGACCATCAATATTTGATAAATTGGATGAATGATTACAAATTGTTAATATTATCTGTTTCATTCATTCTTTTCTTCTGTTTTTCTTTTATTTATTTTTTAGGAAACGCCAGAAACCCAGAGTTAAGTGGTGAGTTTTTAGTGGCCTTTCTAATCATTATATTCATCGTTTACAACTTGCCTTTGCTATTAGGATTTACTTTTTATTTTGTGATGTGGCACTCTATTGTGTCCTTAAAAAACATCCTTATTTACCTTGGTAGAGATCGTTACATTTCTAACATCGATTTAATGAAGCAAATTTGCTTTTATAGCCTAATTGCTATTACTGGCATTCTTTTATTTGGAATTGCAGGTTTTATGTTCGTAAACAACAATACATTGGTTATTTATGTATTACTAGGACTTGCCGTACTTACTGCGCCGCACATGCAAATTATGCATACCATGTATAATAATATTCGCAGAAAGGAAAATCGTAAATCTTTAGATTAATGATTACTATCATCTGCTTCATAACCTACTAAAATCCACTTGCGGTGGTTATTTAATTCATACCTCACCTTATAATTTGAAGATGGCGGAATGGTGAAATGAAAGCTAAATTCTTTCTCTGATTCATTTTTAGGAATAAAATGTTGCATAATGGCATTTGCAGTAGCTTCGATTTGTTCTTTGGAATGTTTCATTATGTGCCCAATCTTAAAACTTAATACTAAGCTCTTCAAAACTACTTTCATTGCCTGTCCGATCAACTGCCGTTACAGCGTAGGCTTGTAAAGTGTTCAAATCCTTTCCATTTACTGCGGTTATACCCAGTAATACATCTAAACTACTATCCTTTCTACTCATTACTTTATACGACCATTTGTTGCCATATTTGAAATAAACTACCCATTGAAATACATCTACTTTTTCAGGATGACTCCAATAAATCCGTAACTTTCCATCCGTTGGGGCAACAGTTACAATTGGCTTTTCAGGCCTTTTATCATCCAACCATGCGCTCGAAGGTACAATGGCTTGATTTTTATAAGGGCCTTCTATTAATC
>JACMOW010000315.1 GCA_014377775.1 Pedobacter sp.
AAAAAGTTTATGAAGAAAGTTGGAGATTACAGAAAAATTTTAGGCGTTACAAAAGCTACCGAGTTAAAAGAAATCAAGAGTATTTACAGAGGCTTGATGAAAGATTGGCATCCAGATAAATTTTCGGAAAGTGCCGAAAGTCATCTAGCTGCTGAAGAAAAAAGCAAGGAAATTATTGAAGCTTATACCTTTTTAGTAAGTATTGCTCCAGAAACGTTGGAACATGCCAAAGACGAATATGTCCAAACCACCACTTTATCTAATATCCAAGATTTTCAGTTTAAAGATCAAATTCTACGCATCGATTTTTTTGATGGTAGTGGCTACGAATATTTTGATGTGCCAAGAGCAATCTACATTAAATTGGTAAATGCCGATTCGCCAGGTAGATTTGCAAGACGACATATCTTTAACGAATATCCTTATCGTAATGTAAGTAAGTTAGCAACAGCCTAACTACTAAAATCTACCTTCCATTTATAATCTAAAATCGCAGGTACAACTACGCTTTCTATTTGTTTCCAATCCAATAACTCGTTGATAAATTCAGGTTTTTCAAATCCAGAATCGATGCATCCTTGGGTATAAAACGCTGCCCGAGTTGGATGATTTGGAGAAACAGCATGATAAGTGAGCCCAAATGCGTTTTTACTCAAAATAGTTTTTGTTAATCCGATACAATCGTAAAGGTGGATTAGATTTATTGGCGCCAAGCCATTCGAAATACCCGTTTTACCAGCAAAGTGCTTCGCTAAATTTCGGTTCGGACCAATTAATCCGCCAAATCGAATAATAGTGGTTGTAAAAGCAGTACCTCCCTTCAAAGCAGTTTCTGCAGCTAATAACGATTTCCCAGTCTCGCTTGTTGGCTCGGGGATGGTGTTTTCATTCACAATAAAATTCCCATCTTGATAAATGCCTGTTGAACTGATGAAAATAACTTGCTTAGCTTTAGCAACGTGGGCAATCATTTTAACTTGATCAACATAACTTACTAAAGCATCATTATTTTTTCTGGGCGGAATACTGATAATTAACACATCGCAGTTAAAAAAATCAGCATCAAATTCAGGAGTTGTTAAATTTACAATATAGGGCATAATGCCAGCTTCTTTAAACTGCGCTAACTTGTTCTCGCTGGTTGTAGAGCCCTTAACGGTATATCCATCGGCCAATAAAGCTTCTGCCAAAGCAAAACCATACCACCCACAACCTAAAATACTAATCGTTTTAATTTCCATTTACAAAAAAGCCTCGTAGGCATTAGACTACAAGGCCGATTAAAAATATTTTAAATGTTATTTAACAGCTACTGGAACTGAAATTTTATCCCATTCTAAAGAAAAATCCTTTTTTCCAATTTTGTAAACCAATCTTTCTTGAGTTTCTTTCAAAGCTTTGGTTTTAACGTCCACTCTTAATTGATCTTTTGCTTCTTGGTATTTATAAGCTCCCCATTGTTTTGCCTCTTTATTAAAGATAGCTGTCCATTTGCCACTTTCTTTTGGTATTAAAAAGAAACTATATTTACCAGCAGGTAAATTTTTTCCTTCAATCATAATGTCTTTATCCGTTTCAAAAGTTGTTGCATCATTTGCACCAGCACGCCAAACGGCATCGTATTTTTCTAATCCACCCCAAATTTTACGGCCTTTTACTGCGGGGCTGCTGTATTTGATGGTTATTGTTGCATCTTTAATTTTTCCAGTTGCTGTTGCTGGCGGACTTGGGACAGGTTTAGCTTCTTGCGCCAATGCACTGAAAGAAACAGAAATTACTACCAAAAGAATAGCAATTGATTTAATTGTGTTTTTCATCATTTTAATAATTAATTTAAATTTTCTACTAATCTAACATTTTAGCACATAAAATTATAAAATTAGGAGAGTTTTTGCATTTTTTTACTTTGCAACAACTGAATAAGGTAAGAGAGCATTACTACGCTTAAACAACCAATAACATTTAGCCATAAGTAAGCAACAACTTCATTAAATCCGCAAATGCAAACGATAACTTCGGTTAAAATAGCCGCAATAAATACAGCCTTTGCACCCACATTTTTCAGGTAAAAAGCCACAATAAACACTCCCAAAATGGTTCCATAAATAAAGGATCCTAAAATATTAACTGCTTCTAATAAATTACCAATTTTACTGGTAAATAAGGCCATAATTATACATACAGTGCCCCACATTATTGTTGCCCAGCGCGAAGCTTTTACATATTGTTTGTCGGTGGCCTCTTTATTAATTAGCCTTTTGTAAATGTCAATCACACTGGTAGAGGCCAGTGAATTTAAAGCACTGGCCGTAGATCCCATGGAAGCTAAAAAAATAATCGCAATCAACAACCCAATTAAACCCTTTGGTAAATATTCGGTAACAAAACTTAAAAAGATATAATTATTATCATTAACTGCCGCTTTTGCATCGTTTTTTAACATCAAGGCGGTTAAATCTGTTCGAATGGTTTTGGTAGCTAAATCGGCCTTTTTAACTGCAATTCGTTGCACGTCAATGGCCACTTTATCATCAGCCGCTAAAGCGAGATCAAGTTTAATTACCTCTTGTTTTTTGCTTTCAAAAACGGCGTTATAATCGGTTTTTATTTTCTTAAGCTCAGCTTGATACGGACTTTGCTCTAATTTATTTAACTCATAACTATTGAAAAATAGGGGCGCTTTATTGTATTGGTAAAAGGTAAAAACAAGAACACCAATCAGTAAAATTAAAAACTGCATTGGTATTTTTACCAAACCATTCATCAGTAAACCCAGCCTGCTTTGATTAATTGAAGCGCCGGTTAAGTATCGGCCTACCTGACTTTGATCGGTACCGAAATACGATAGTTGCAAGAAAAATCCGCCAATAAGTCCACTCCAAACGGTATATGGATTGTTCCAATCGAAATTAAAATCGATTGCGTTTGTACGGCCCATTTTACCTGCAATGGCGATTGCTTTGCCGAAATCAACATTACCCGGCAAAAGGTGAACTACCATAATCCCCGCAGCAAATAAGCCGCAAAAGATAATACTCATTTGTAAAAGCTGAGTATACGAAACGGCTTTTGTACCGCCATAAACAGTATAAAACATCACTAATCCGCCAATAAATAACGTAGTATAGGTGGTATCAATGTCGAGAATAATCGACAATATGATAGAAGGGGCGTAAATGGTAATCCCAGTTGATAATCCCCTTTGAACAAGAAATAAAAAGGCAGTTAGTGCTCTCGTATTTAAATCAAATCGTTGTTCTAAATATTCGTAAGCGGTGTATACTTTAAGTCGGTGAAAAATAGGTACAAATGTAACAGAGAGAACAATCATCGCCAATGGCAAACCAAAATAAAACTGAACAAAGCTCATACCTGATGTGTAGGCTAAGCCTGGAGCCGATAAGAAGGTAATTGCACTTGCCTGCGTAGCCATTACCGAAAGGCAAACCGTATACCAAGGTAAACTTTGATTCCCTAACAAGTAAGAGTTCATACTTTGGGCGCCTCTACTTTTGTAAACGCCATATCCTACGATAGCGAGTAGGGTAGTAATTAAAACGGCCCAATCGATAGTGCTCATTCGAAATATTTAGTAAAAGCGTAAAATAAGGCAATCAACAGAATAAGCCAGAAGATAAGCAGAATATAAAATCTTTTTAGCTGATTATTCTCCATGTTAAGGTTGTTTGGGAGCCAATAAATTCGCAAATAAACGGTAGGCTCCTGGTACACCTGCTGGTAATTCCCTGAAGAAAACCAAAGAAGTATACACAAACTTACCCTTTCCATAATCGGCTATAATTAATGATCCATCTGCTGTTGCTTCTCCGGTATCGTTCATGCCTAATATGGTGGTATATTTTGGATCGATATCTGTAGCAAAATAAAGCCCACGTTCCTGAACCCAACCTTCAAAATCTTTATCTGTTATTTTATTTGGGTAGTTTAATGCGGCATGTTGAGGGACTAAAAAATTAACTTTAGCATCTTCTTCAGTCACTCTTTTATTGGCTAATTTAAAAGGATATGGACCAATATTTTGAGTTTTTAACCCATTATTTACATTGTATTGGATTAATAAAGTCCCTCCATTTTGCACATAACTTAACAGTTTAGGCTGCATCGTTTTTACTTCTTCGTTTATGTTATATAAACGAACTCCGGTAACAATGGCATCGTAGGCAGAAAGATCGTTCATTAAAATTTGTGATGGCGTTAAATGGGTAACTTCATAACCAATCTGGTTTAATGCTTCGGCTACTAAATCGCCAGCCCCATCAATATAGGCAATGCGCTTACCGACTATTTTTAGGTCAATCTTTTCTACCCTCGCTTGGGCTTGCGGAAAGATGGTTATGTTAGGGATATGGTCGTAACTGATCGTTTTTAAACCTTTGTCGCTTATACCTCCATTTGTGCTGATCTGTAAAACTATGTCTCCACTATTGGTTTCTTTTCCCGGAGTAATATTAAAGCTTATTGTTTGTTCATCTCCTTTTTTGGCCAAGTTAAAATCAATCTTTTCTGGACTACTTTTCCAACTTTTTGGTAATTGAGGTGCCACAGAGCCACTACTTTGGTTTCCAAAATTTTTAAGGGATACACTTATCGTTTTCGGAGCATTGCCACTAAAAATATAAGCCTTTTCGCTTAGTGTAGCTGTAACTCGTGGTGCCAATACCAATGGTTGATATTTTTCCCCTTTAATTGGGTCGGTAGACTTGTAAACAATAGGGCAATTCAGTTCAATTTGCTGGTTGTTTAGGCTGAATTGAAGTTTTACACTTAAGGGGTTTGGATTTTCCGGATAACCAACAAGTGTTTGCGTTTCTATGGCAAATTGTCCGATAGGATGATTTTTTCTGAGCCAATAAGGTTGCGTGCTCTCCTGAGCAATGGTTTTATAATCGCTGCTTATCACTTTATTTGATTCGAGCACAATTGGTTTTTGATTGGCAATAGTTAAGGATAAATTAGTTTTCGACCTTACAATTGCTTGAATTTTTATAGGGATTGAATCGCCAACAGCATAGGTACGCTCTGGGGTATTTGCCTCGACCCAAACCCCTGCGCAGGCTAAAATTAACTCGTCTAATAGCTTATTATTTTTAAATTCTTGTTTTAGTTTTAACAAGTTGGGTAATGATTGCCATGGCGCATTAACTTTATAATCTGCTTGTATTTCGCTAAGTAGCGCGTTCGTAACAGAAGTATTTATACCATCAAAGAGAGATGCTTTAGCGGGTTCGCCTGCTACGTGACTAAAATATTCGAAAGATTCACCACGCTGTAAAGTGGAGCCAAAACCTTGACTTTTATGGTTTGTTCTACTTATTGCGGCAATTTCGCCATAACTTTTGCCAAGTAATGGATTAAATACGCCTACATCTAATTTAAGCTGATCGGTTGTTGGGGTTGCGGTTCCGCCAAAATTAAAGCCGTTCCAAACTATTCTTTTTGCTTGCCAAACAGTTGTATATTGAAGTTGTTCTGGAAAACGTTTTGGATCTGCTGCGGCATAAAAGGCTTCTTTGGCAAGTATGGCAGAGCCTGAATGGTGACCATGGCCAGCTCTCGAATCCTCTGGAAATCGTGTAATAATTACATCTGGTTTAAAAGTTCGGATCACCCAGACTACATCAGCTAAAATTTGATCCCTTCCCCAAATTTTAAAAGTTTCATCTGAAGTTTTAGAAAAACCAAAATCATTTGCGCGGGTAAAAAACTGCTCAGCACCGTCTACTTTTCGGGCGGCTAATAATTCTTGTGTACGAATTAGGCCTAATAACTCTGCCTGCTCATTGCCAATTAAATTCTGACCACCATCGCCTCTGGTTATCGATAAATAACCTGTCTTTACTTTTTCTTCTTTAGCCAAATAAGCTAATAATCGTGTGTTTTCGTCATCAGGATGCGCAGCAATATAAAGTACAGACCCTCTAACACTTAATTTTTTTAGTCCAACAGCAATTTCTGCAGCATTCATTTGCTGCATTTGAGCCTTCAGGAAAATTGGAAAGCACAGATAAATAAATAGTAAATAAATACGGTTGTTCATAACATGATTTAAGTGGCGTAAAATAAGGAAAAAAACCTTCCTTTTTCCATAACTTTATTGCGGCTTTTACGTTACTCTAATATGAACAAATTAATATTATTTTCCTTTTTTACATTGATTATCTCGAGTTGTGGCATTAACAAACAAGCACAGCAGATAAAGGTACTGGAGCAGTGTGAGTATAAATTTATGAACGCCAGTAATATAACTGTTGCCGGAACTGATATTAAAAAGATAATCGATCAGCAGGCCATCAATATACCCGCATTGGCTTTGGGGTTTTTACGTAAAGATATCCCTTTAAAAGCAACATTGAACGTAGAAATCAAAAATCCATCAACTAATTTAGCCGCGATTAATAATTTCGATTATATTATTTTAATTAACAAGCAAGAAATTGCAAATGGAGTTGTCAATCAAATGGTGCAAATTGATGCTGGGCAAAAAATTCAAGTCCCTGTTCAACTCAATGCTAACATTTATCAATTTTTGAGTAATGGGAAAACCCTCGAAGATATTACGAAGTTCTTATCGGGTGCATCAAGTGGAGCCACCGAAGTAGGCTTGGTAACCATTAAAATAAAACCGTCTATTTTGGTTGGTAAAGAGTTGATTAAATATCCAGGCTATATCACTATTGATAAAGAAGTAAGCAACAAAATTTTATTGTAGTTGTTACTTAAAGTTTTGGTTTAAACTGCGTAATCCGCCTCGCCATCCCATCAAAAATAAACAAGTGAAAAGGGAACATGGCATACCAATATATTCTACCCCATAAACCATGGGGCCTAAAAGTTGCAATTTGTGAAAGATAAGACTTGCCGTGAAACTGGATAATTTTGAACTCTAACCAAGCTTCGCCAGGTACTTTCATTTCGGCATATAGCAATAGGCGTTTACTGCTTTTATCGGCAAGCAGTACGCGCCAAAAATCTAACACATCGCCAGCTTGTAGCGAAACATTACTGGTCCGCCCTCTACGCGTACCTACGCCGCCAAATACTTTATCTAAAAATCCCCTTAAACTCCAAAGCCAATCTAAATAATACCAGCCACGCTTACCTCCAATGCCCCAAATATTTTCGAAAACTTCTTCTGCCTTACGCTCAAAAGGCATTTTAACTTTATATTCTACCGTTCCATTTTGTGGTACTTTAACCTGATCCATGAACGAGGTTTCTAAGTATCCCCGGTTTAGCGCGTCTTTCCAGCTGCTTACAATCGAATTTTGTTCAATTTTTTCGAAAGCTAAATTTAGGGCTTCTTTATAGGTTAGACAGGTTCGGGGCACTACTTTTTTAATATCCTCATTTTGGCAAATTACTTCATTCTTCATGCTATCTACCAAGCTTCTGGCCAGAGAATAGGGTACTGAAGTAACTAAATTTAACCATAAAGAAGATAAACGAGGCGTTAATACGGGCATGGTTAAAATCCATCTTTTTAATCCTCTCGACTCACCATATTGAATGATCATTTGTTTGTAGGTTAGGATATCTGGCCCCCCTATGTCAAACACTTCATTATTGGCTTTTTTATTTGCTAATACACCACTTAGGTAGGCCAACACATCTCTAATTCCAATAGGTTGGCATCTTGTTCTTACCCATTTTGGTGCCACCATAATAGGTAATTTCTCGGCTAAGTCTCTGATAATTTCAAAAGACGCCGAACCAGATCCAATAATAATTGCAGCCCTTAAAATGGTGTAAGGTATACCTGATGATTTGAGTTCCTCCTCAACAGCTAATCGAGAATTAAGATGTTTCGACAGGCTTTCATCGTTTGCAATACCAGTTAGGTAAATAAGCTGATTACATTTGGTAAGCTGAATAGCTTTTACGAAATTTTGTGCCGATTGTAGTTCTAACGCAACAAAATCTTTTCCACTGCCAGACATTGAATGAACCAAATAGTAAGCCGCATTGATGTCTGCGGGAATGCTTTTTAAACTATTTGGTTTCAGTAAGTCGCCCGTAATAATTTGAACTTTATCACCAAAATCAGTCTCTAAAGCAAAACGCCGCTCATCTCTAACCATGCACACCACTTCATGCCCTTCTTCTAATAAAATGGGCAGTAAGCGTGTTCCGATATAGCCGTTTGCGCCTGTGAGTAGTATTTTCAATTAAATTTTGGGTTTATAAGTATCTGTTTTGATGATCGCTTTTAATTCATGTAAAATGTTATACAATCCGAAATTAGTCCTATTGATATAAATAAAATGTTTTACTCCTCTTGCTTGCTTAAATTCTGGTGTTTTTGCAATTTTTTCGCCATAACTATACAAAGCTTCAAAAAATTCTGGTGCACTAAAATCAAATGTTGGCGTAGTGTAAGGTTTAGCAAAAAGGCTAATCATCTCTTTATAAGCGGTATAATAAAACTCAATTTGTGAAGCATTGTCATTAGGTAAAATCATTTCCAATGCTCTAAAAGCATTAATCGTTGCTGCTTTATCTTCAAATAAATCTGTTGAAGTGAGCGAGAAAAAAGGTTCATAAAAATCGTTTGGTATTTCTTTAATACAACCAAAATCGATAACACCTAGTTTTTCATCTTGGGTAATTAAAAAATTGCCGGGATGTGGGTCGGCATGAACGGCTCTTAATTCGTGCTGTTGGAAATTATAAAAATCCCATAGCGCTTGGCCAATTTTATTTTTAAGTTCCTGACTAGGGTTAGTTTGTAAAAACTCTTTCAAGTGTAGACCTTCTATCCAGTCCATCGTAATAATGCGACTGCTAGACAACTCAGGGTAGTAAGTAGGAAAAACTACATCTTTTAAATTTTTACAGGCTTCAGAAAACTCGATCGAACGGCGCACTTCCAATTCATAATCTGTTTCCTCTAATAAGCGTTCCTCAACTTCTTTGATGTAGATGTTAAGTTCTTTTTCACTCATACCTAACAACCGAAAAGCAAATGGCTTTACCAGTTTTAAATCAGATGAAATACTATCGCCTACTCCAGGATATTGAATTTTAACGGCGAGTTTTTTGCCATTTAAAGTAGCCTCATGAACTTGCCCGATAGAAGCTGCATTGGTAGATTTGATGTTAAAGGTATCGAATATTTTTTCTGGCGTTTTACCAAAGCTCTTGCTAAACGTACGTACAATAAGCGGGCCTGATAATGGTGGTGCATTGTACTGCGATTGTGTAAATTTATCTACATAAGCCCTTGGCAGAATATTTTTATCCATGCTCAACATTTGAGCAATTTTTAAGGCAGAGCCTTTTAGTTCGCTTAATGAATTGTAAATATCTGAGGCATTATCTTCGTTTAATTCATCTCTACTAAGATCGGGATTGAAGATTTTTTTGGAGTAATGTTTTATATAGTTTCCGCCGATCTGAAAACCTGTTTTTACAAATTTTGCAGAACGCTCTACCTTTGTGGTAGGCATCGTTTCTTGTGTTTTCATGTAGTCTTAAAATCCCATTTTCTCTTTTAGCTTTCCGTTTTGAGCAAGAAATTTTCCATACTCGAAAAGGTTATCGATTGGAGAACGCTGAAACAAATCGAAAGTTACTTGGATTCCTTTTTCAATTGCTTCATCTGTTTTCTCAAATCCATTACTATCATCACTTATCCAAAAATTTAAAATAAATGCATACTGTACCCATAACGCATCCTTATAACGTTTGCTGAAAAATTTTCGCTCAGCCAGTTCTCCACTTTCTAGTCCGTTGTTAATGATCTGTTCGGCAAAATTTTCGAAAATGGGTCTTACCCCAGATAATACCATTGGGGTTGATAACCTTTTACCATGACTTTTTAAACTATAAATCACAAAACTGCGTTGAGATTTTAAAAGCTCAATATGGCTATAAAAGAAAGAGAGCATTTTTTCTCTTGATGAATATTGCTCCCACAACTCTTGCTTTTGTATTTCTTCAATGGTTTCGGTAGTTAGATCAAACCAAATCATTTTCTCAATACTTTCAAAAGAAGCATAATAGGCATAAAAATCAGCTTCACTAAGCTTTAGCTTTTTAACAAAGGTATATACAGATTTGGGTTTTTCATTGTGTGTTAAAACATAATCGATGTAGCCTTTTTTGATTTTTTCTTGAGTTGCCATTGTTTTCAGTTATAAACGTAAAATTCGATTTCTTGGTTTCAAATTTAAGGCTTTATTTATCATGGTTTTGCAATAAAAAAATGCATCCCCAAAGCTACTGCGGATAAGCCAATAAATACACTGGCCAATGTATAGGCAACTAAAGTAAGGTAATGCTCGCTTTGATATAATGCTAAGTTCTCTGCTGCAAAAGTAGAAAATGTAGTGTATCCTCCGCAAAAGCCAGTGATCAATAAAAATTGCAAATTTTGGTTGCCGCTTTTACTAAAATAGCCGATGAATGATCCAATTAATAAACAACCTAAAACATTGGTTAAAAATGTAGCTAAGGGGAAAGTATTAGCATAATACTTGGCCGTTAAAAGCGAAGTTCCATAGCGAAGCATACTGCCTAAAGCACCGCCTAAACCAACGAATAAAAACTGTTTAATCATATTTTTTTGCCGACATATTTGCCGTCATCGGATGACGGATTTATTTTAATCCTAACCTGTGTTTCCTTAACGTATCTTTTGCAATATCATATCCTGCATCCGCATGGCGGATAACCCCCATAGCAGGGTCGTTATGCAACACTCTTTTAATACGCACTGCAGCCTCTGCCGTACCATCGGCTACAATAACCATACCTGCATGGATAGAATAACCAATGCCTACGCCGCCACCATGGTGTAAGGATACCCAGCTTGCCCCACCAGCAGTATTAATCAATGCATT
Organism: Pedobacter sp.; assembly: GCA_014377775.1. Lineage (GTDB taxonomy): Bacteria > Bacteroidota > Bacteroidia > Sphingobacteriales > Sphingobacteriaceae > Pedobacter. The sequence continues at coordinate 10,863 of JACMOW010000315.1, forward strand.
CAAAATTGGCCAATCGGCCACTGCATCAGAGCCATCTAGCATGGCTTCAGTTTCACGATTTGGTGAGGCAACAGATCCGGTATCTAGGTGATCGCGACCAATTACAAGGGGTGCTTTTACTTTCCCATCGGCCACTAATTTGTTAAATGCCAAACCTGCTTTTTCGCGTTCGCCTTGCCCCAACCAACAAATTCGAGCAGGTAAACCCTGAAAAGCTATGCGCTCTTGTGCCATTGTAATCCACTGCCGTAAGCTTTCGTTTTCTGGAAATAGTTCGAGAATTAGTTTATCTGTTTCGTAAATATCTTGCGGATCACCACTTAAAGCCGCCCAGCGAAAGGGGCCTTTGCCTTCGCAAAACAGCGGACGAATATAAGCAGGCACAAAACCAGGGAAATCAAACGCATTTGTAACGCCAGCTTCTAAAGCTCTTCCACGTAAGTTATTGCCATAATCGAACGTAATTGCACCGCGTTTTTGCAATTCCAACATTTGGGTTACGTGCTTAGCCATGGTGGCATAAGATCGTTTGGTGTAAGCCTCAGGATCTGTTTTTCTCAATTTATTTGCTTCTTCTACACTTAATCCCTCCGGAAAATATCCAATTAATGGATCATGAGCCGAAGTTTGATCGGTTAGGGTATCTGGTACAATGTTGCGATCTATTAATCGCTGTAAAAGCGCAACTGCACTACATACTACACCAATCGAAATGGCTTTGTGTTCATTTTTGTATTGCAAAGCCCTATCTATCGCTTCGTCTATGTTGTAAGCAATTTCATCGATATATCTGGTTTCTAAACGCTTTTTAATGCGCCATTCTTCTACATCCGCCGCTAGGCAAACGCCCTTATTCATGGTAATGGCTAACGGTTGTGCACCGCCCATACCCCCTAAACCTGCAGTTACATTTAGCGTTCCTTGCAAGTTGCTTTGGAAATGTTTTTTAGCCAAAGCAGAATAGGTTTCGTAAGTGCCCTGCACAATGCCCTGCGAGCCAATGTAAATCCACGAACCCGCTGTCATCTGCCCATACATCATCAATCCCTTATCTTCTAACTCATCGAAATGTTGTTGCGTAGCCCATTTTGGCACCAATTGTGAATTGGAAATCAATACCCTTGGCGCATCTTTATGGGTAGGCAATACCCCAACTGGTTTACCCGATTGGATGAGTAATGTTTCATCATCTTCGAGGTTTTGAAGGGCTTTAATAATCAAAGCTAAAGCTTCTTTGTTGCGTGCAGCTTTTCCTCTGCCTCCATATACAATTAAATCTTCAGGTCTTTCGGCTACTTCCGGATCAAGGTTGTTTAATAACATTCTTAGTGCAGCTTCTTGAACCCAGCCTTTACAGGTTAAAGTATTTCCGGTTGGCGTATTCTTAATCTTTAGGTTTAAACCCTCGCTTATATTTGTGGTCATATCAACGCAATGTTACATGCCAAATGTATGAAATTTATGTTATTTGCTTAGGTTTGTAGGTGAAATTGAAAATAAAGCGTTTACATATCAACCAAGTCCTAACGGTGATGATGCTATGGGTTTTTTCCCTTGCTATCACACCTTGGAGTGCGCTGCACCATCATGCCGGTTCGCATGAAGGGCCATTAGAAAAACATTGTACGCATAAACTTCACCTTAAAACCTCACAAGAGAATTGTTTAATTTGTAAGGCACATTTCGAAAAAAATTATACCCTCTCTGAACAATTAGTCGTTACGTTTTTAGATCAGGCACTCATAAAAAGAACTGTTCTTATACCTACTTCTGCATACACAGCATTAATCTCTACCTCGCTCAGAGGTCCGCCGCATACTTCATAATTTTCTAATGTTTCATAAGCATAACCGCTTATGGTTAATCTAGTATTTACTATAAAAAAAATAATTATGAAGAAATTACACCTTTTATTGGTGATAATATTGACCATTAATTTTGTTAATCCTGCCTTGGCAATAAAATTGGCAGAAATTAGAGGGAAAGTTACAGATGCTAAAACGAATGCGCCCTTAATTGGGGCTACCATTTATATATCCGATTTAAAAGTAAGTACAATTAGTAACTCAGATGGTGAATTTTTAATCAGAAATATCCCTTCAAAAGGAAAGTTTCTCGTAGAAGTGCGTTATTTAGGTTATAAAACGACTTCCAAGTTGGTAGATCTTAGCAATTCGCAAAGTTTAATGTTTGCGCTCGAGTTTTCGGTAATCGAAAGTGCTGAAGTAGTAATTACGGGTACACCCTTTAGCTCGAATAATAAAACCAATAGTTTAGCCGTGGTTTCGGTTAATCGCGAAAAATTGGCACAAGCTGCCGGAACGAACTTGATAGATGCGATTTCGAAAGTGCCAGGCATTTCGCAGGTAACTACTGGAGGGGCTATTTCAAAACCTTCTATTCGTGGACTAGGTTATAACCGTGTATTAACTATTATTGATGGTGCCAGAGAAGAAGGGCAGCAATGGGGAGATGAACATGGTATACAAGTTGACCAGTTTTCTGCTGCTCGGGTAGAGATTTTAAAAGGGCCAGCAAGTTTATTATACGGTTCTGACGCCCTGGGTGGAGTAATTAATATTATTGATGATTTTGTGCCGGCTGCGGGCGACTTTAATGGAAATTTTACTACCAACTACGCTACCAATAATGGCTTATCGGCCTCTTCTTTAATGTTACAAGGCAATGATAATGGCTTTGTGTATCGGGGTAGGGTTTCATATAAAAATGCATATGGATTTGGTTATGCTGACAAAACCGTTCCCAATGCAGGCTTTAATGAAATAAATACCAGTGGAATGATTGGTTTAAATAGAACTTGGGGATATACACACCTTAACTTATCTAGATTTAATACCAATGTAGGTTTGGTGGAAGAAGGACCAGATGCGGATGGAAATTTTTTAGGTGAAGATGGAAATTTGATTGGCAAAAGTGAGACGCGAACTCGAAAAATAGCTCTTCCTTATCAAAATATTAATCATTATCGCGCCGCTTTAAATAGTAATATTCTATTGGGAGGCGGACAATTAAAAAGTACTTTTGCCTTTCAAAAAAACATCCGTAAGGAGTTCGTTGAAAGCAAAGATGCACCAGGTTTGCACCTTGATCTTAACTCATATACTTATGATGTAAAATATTCATTTGCCAACAGGGGAGCATGGGAGCCTACTGTAGGTGTGCAGGGCATGTATCAAAATAACGCCAACATTGGCGATGAATATTTAATTCCGGATTATAACAGTAATAATGTCGGTATTTTCGGTTATTTGAAACGTAATTTTAATAAAGGAGCAGTTAATTTTGGTTTGCGATACGATTATAAAAATGTTAATGGAAAGGATTTAATTGAGGGTGGAAAACAAGTGTTTTCGGCATTCAAAAATAGTTTTTCAAATGTTTCGGGCGCTGTAGGGCTTGCGTACGAATTAGCAAAGAATTTAGTCTTTAGGGCAAATGCAGGCTCAGGCTTTAGAGCACCAAACATTGCCGAACTAGGTGCCAATGGCAGACATGAAGGTACGTTTAGATACGAGATTGGAAACAGCAGTTTAAAGCAAGAATCTAGTTTACAATTTGACTTGGGATTAGAATATACAGCCGAAAAGGTTACATTCGGATTAAATGCCTATAGTAATCGCATCTATAATTATATCTATCCGGGTAATTTTAACAACGAAACTACTCCATTTACCGACGAAGGAGGCTTAACCACAATTTTGCCCGTTTATCGCTTTGTGCAAACGGATGCCGAATTGGTTGGTGGCGAGGCTTCAGTTGATTTCCACTTCATTAAAGCCCTCCATTTCGAAAACACATTTTCTTATGTAAAAGGCATTAATAAGGGAAATAATTCGGCATTACCTTTTATTCCGGCAACTAGTTTAAATAATGAATTACGTTTTGAGCCTGCGATTAAAGTTTTACATGGTAGTTTTATTAAAATTGGCTTAACCAATGTTTTTAAGCAAGATCGTTTTGATAGTTTCGAAACCCAAACCAACGGCTATACTTTAATTGATGCTGGGATTGGTACTTCACTTAAAGTTAAAAATGGTAAGGTTAATGTTTGGATTACCGGACAAAACTTAGGCGATAAACTTTATTATAATCACTTAAGCAGATATAAGTCGGTAGGCATTTATAACCAAGGGAGGAATGTAAGCTTCGGGATTAGCGTACCCTTGTAGTATTTAGATGGGAGATATGAGTATTGAGACGTGACACTGGATGCTTCCGTCATCAGATGACGACTATGAGAGGAGAGCCGTCTAAAAAACTATTTTTTAAAAAATTTGGTAGTTCCAACATCTAGTCATACATTAGTGTATTATTTAACTAATACAGTAGATCATGATTAAAATCAACAACCTAAATTTTGGTTACAGCAAGGGCAAACTGTTATTCAAAAATATGAGTATGCAATTAAGTGCAGGTCATATCTACGGTTTACTCGGTAAAAATGGCGCTGGCAAATCAAGTTTATTAAAAAACTTAGCCGGATTGGTATATGCCGAAAGCGGGACTATGGATGTATTGGGCTATGATCCAGCGAAGCGACAGCCTTCGTTATTACAGCAAATTTGTTTTATACCAGAAG
>JACMOW010000316.1 GCA_014377775.1 Pedobacter sp.
AACTGTGCATATAATTGCTCACCAACGGTACGTACACGACGGTTTGATAAGTGATCAATATCATCCACCTCAGCTTTAGAATTGATTAACTTAATCAAGTACTTAACTATGGCAATAATATCTTGCTTAGTAAGCACTTTAGTTTCTACCGGTGTGCTTAATTTAAGCTTGCGATTAATTCTATAACGGCCTACATCTCCAAGATCATATCGTTTATCTGAGAAGAACAGACGATCAATGATACCACGTGCTGTTTCTTCATCAGGTGGTTCAGCGTTACGTAACTGACGATAGATATGCTCCACCGCTTCTTTTTCAGAATTTGAGGTATCCTTTTGTAAAGTATTATATATAATGGTATAATCACCGCTGTTCACTGCATCATCCTTCGTAAGGATGATAGTTTTAACTCCAGCTTCGATAATCATATCGATATGCTCCTCTTCTAAAACGGTTTCGCGTTCCATGATGATCTCGTTACGATCAATTGAAACAACTTCACCAGTATCTTCATCCACAAAATCTTCCACCCATTTCTTCAGCACTCTGGCAGCAAGCTTACGACCAACAGCTTTCTTAAGTCCAGATTTACTTACTTTTACCTCATCGGCCAGCTCAAATAATTCCAGGATATCCTTATCTGAATCATAGCCTATTGCTCTAAGCAATGTGGTTACCGGGAACTTTTTCTTACGGTCGATATAGGCATACATGACATTATTTACGTCAGTGGCAAATTCGATCCATGAACCCTTAAATGGAATCACACGGGCTGAATACAATTTGGTTCCGTTAGTGTGGCGGCTTTGTCCAAAAAACACACCCGGGGAACGGTGAAGTTGTGATACAATTACACGTTCCGCACCATTTATAACAAAAGTTCCTTTTGGAGTCATATAAGGGATAGTTCCCAAATACACGTCCTGAACTATTGTTTCGAAATCCTCATGCTCCGCATCGTTACAGGATAAGCGAAGCTTTGCCTTTAACGGAACACTGTAGGTTAAGCCACGTTCAATACACTCATGTATATCATAACGCGGAGGATCAATGAAGTAATCAAGAAATTCTAAAACGAAGATATTTCTTGAGTCAGAGATCGGAAAATTCTCAGAGAACACTTTAAACAAACCTTCCTGATGACGGTTGTCTGAAGTAGTTTCCAGTTGAAAAAATTCTCTAAAAGATTGCAATTGAACATCCAGAAAATCTGGATAATCCATTACATGCTTACTTGTAGCAAAATTTACTCTTTCGTTGTTCTTAATTTTGTTTGCCAAGGGACTGAATTTAGTTTAGTAAATAAACTGCGACTTGTTCTCCGTACGTGTGGGAATGCCAGTCATACATTAAATGGGTATTATACAAATGGCAATAGACCCCGATGAAAACCGGAGTCTAATACCAAATTTTATGAGCTAAGATTACTTAATCTCAACAGTAGCTCCAGCTTCTTCCAATTGTTTTTTCAGAGCTTCTGCTTCTGCTCTGTCAACACCGGTTTTAACTTCTTTAGGTGCAGCATCAACTAAGTCTTTAGCTTCTTTCAGGCCTAAGCCGGTAAGATCTTTAACCAATTTAACAACACCTAATTTAGCACCACCTGCTTCTTTCAGGATCACATCAAATGAAGTTTGTTCTACTGCTGCTGCAGGTGCATCACCACCACCAGCCGGGCCAGCCGCCGCAACTGCTGCTGCAGCAGGCTCAATACCATACTCATCTTTTAATATTTGAGCTAATTCGTTAACTTCTTTTACTGTTAAGTTTACTAATTGCTCAGCAAACGATTTTAAATCTGCCATTTTATTTATTTTTAAAATTTCTGTACTTGAATAATTTAATCGAACTTTCAGGTAGTCCGTTAACCTCTTTCTTGTAATGTTTTAACAATTCCTGCAAGCTTATTACCACCAGACATTAAGGCGGAAATAACATTTTTAGCAGGAGATTGAAGCAATGCGATAATGTCTGCCACCAATTCTTCCTTAGATTTAAGGTTGACCAGGGCATCCAGTTGATTATCGCCAATGAATACTGAAGAATCAATATATGCAGCTTTAAGTATAGGTTTATCACCAGTTTTTCTCAGTTGTTTAATCAGTTTTGCCGGAGCATTAGCTGATTTAGAGAATAAAATAGATGAAGATCCTTTCAATACGTCAAACATTTCGCTGTAATCACCCTCAGAAGCCTCCATGGCTTTTCTGATAAGTTTATTTTTTGCGACCTGCATCTTGATATCGTTATCGAAACATTTGCGGCGAATATCATTAATCTTTGCTACAGAAAGGTTTGCCGTATCAGTAATATAAAAATTACCATACTCAGCAATCGTCTCTGTTAAAGCAAGAACAACTTCGTGTTTTTCTTCTTTTTTCATGATTAGATTCCCGCTACTGATTTAGTTTCAATTTCGATGCCCGGACTCATTGTCGAAGACATGTGAATACTCTTGAAATAAGTTCCCTTTGCTGATGATGGCTTTAATTTTGAAATTACCTGGATCACCTCCAAAGCATTTTCATAAATTTTGTCCGCGTCAAATGAAACTTTTCCGATAGAGGCGTGAATGATACCCGTTTTATCAACCTTGAAATCGATCTTACCGCCTTTAACATCAGTCACTGCTTTACCAACATCTGTGGTAACGGTTCCTGATTTAGGGTTAGGCATTAGGTTACGCGGACCTAAAACACGGCCGAGTTTACCTACTTTCGCCATAACGCTAGGCATTGTAATGATGATATCAACGTCAGTCCATCCACCTTCTATTTTGGCAATATATTCATCCAAACCTACGAAATCTGCTCCTGCTGCTTTAGCTTCTGCTTCCTTATCAGGAGTGCAAAGAACTAAGACACGAACAGTTTTACCCGTACCATGAGGAAGAGTTGCAATACCACGCACCATTTGATTCGCTTTACGAGGATCTACGCCTAAACGTACATCAAGGTCAACCGATGCATCAAACTTAGCAGTTGTGATATCTTTAATTAAAGCCGCAGCTGCAGTTAAAGAATATGCTTTCCCAACCTCAATTTTGGAATGTGCCTGTTTTTGATTTTTTGTTAATCTAGCCACTTCTTAAACTGATTTTGTATAATTAATTGTTCCAGGGTGCATTACCGCTAACGGTAATTCCCATACTGCGTGCTGTGCCTGCAACCATTTTCATGGCTGACTCGACAGTAAATGCGTTCAAGTCAATCATTTTATCTTTTGCAATACCTTCAACCTGATCCCAGCTTACACTGGATACCTTTTTACGGTTGGGTTCTGCTGAACCACTCTTTAACCCTGTTGCATCCAATAATTGGATAGCTACAGGAGGTGTTTTAATGATAAATTCGAATGACTTGTCTACATAAACAGTAATTACAACCGGTAAAACTTTACCAGGCTTATCTTGAGTACGCGCATTAAACTGCTTGCAAAACTCCATAATATTCACCCCTTTTGCTCCCAATGCGGGACCAACTGGTGGAGATGGATTAGCAGCGCCGCCCTTGATCTGTAATTTTATTAAAGCACCGACTTCTTTTGCCATTTTTATTAATTTATTTGTAACTCAATGTTAGTAGTGGAAGCTATGTAACATTTAAGACCTTTGTTAGTATCAAGTATTTAGAATCAAGTACTTAGTATCAAGTAGTGAGTATTAAGACTAAGCGCCCAGACTTGCTACCTGAAACTTGAAACCTGATACCTGATATTTTGTACTTTATACTATTCTTTCTCGACTTGCATATAATTCAACTCAAGTGGTGTTCTTCTTCCGAAGATCTTAACCATTACCTTAAGTTTCTTTTTCTCTTCATTTACCTCTTCAATAACCCCAGTAAACCCATTAAACGGCCCGTCCATCACCTTCACATTTTCACCTACATAGTAAGGAATATTAATAGATTCGCCCTGCTCAGCCATTTCATCGACCTTACCCAGAATCCGGTTGACTTCTGCCGCACGCATTGGAACTGCATTGCCGGTTTTATCACCTAAAAAACCAATTACACTATTGATCCCTTTAATTACGTGTTCAAGCTCACCATCAAGAGCAGCTTCTACCAGAACATAACCCGGATAGAAGTTACGCTCTTTAGCGATTTTCTTTCCGTCTTTCATCTGATAGAACTTTTCCATGGGTATAAGCACCTGAGGTAATAAGTGCGAAATACCCAAACGATTAACTTCTGCCTCTAAGTATTGCTTAACTTTTTTCTCTTTGCCGCTAACCGCCCTAACCACATACCATTTTAATTGATCGCTCATTTGCCTTAATTATGCCAGAGATTTATAAAACATCTTTAATGCATTACCAGCAGTTTCATCCATAGCCAAAATCACGAGTGAGATGATTATGGATGCTATCAACACCAATACAGCTGAATTTTGCAATTCTACCCATGTAGGCCAGGTAACCTTCTGGGTCATTTCGATATATGATTCTTTAATAAATTCTACTACGTTAGCCATTTTCTATTTAGCGTAAGCACGGGAACAAGGATTCGAACCCTGATCAAAGGTTTTGGAGACCTCTATTCTACCATTGAACTATTCCCGTCTATAAAACTGTGTTTAGTTTCCAAAAACCCAGCCCGTGTATTATAAGAAAACATAAGTCCACAATAAAGGGACTTATGTTATCCAATTAACCTTTACAAAATTGATTATTTTACAATTTCAGTAACCTGTCCGGCGCCTACTGTTCTGCCACCTTCACGGATAGCGAAACGAAGACCTTTTTCCATCGCGATAGCATTGATCAGTTGTACACTGATTGTAACGTTATCACCTGGCATAACCATTTCTACTCCTTCAGCAAGTGTAATTTCACCTGTTACGTCTGTTGTACGGAAGTAGAACTGAGGACGATATTTGTTAAAGAATGGAGTATGACGTCCACCTTCTGCTTTTGATAATACATAGATTTCAGCTTTGAAATCAGTATGAGGAGTTACAGAACCTGGCTTACAGATAACCATACCACGACGGATATCAGTCTTCTCAATACCACGTAATAATAAACCTACGTTATCTCCAGCTTCACCTCTGTCTAATATTTTACGGAACATCTCAACACCTGTTACAACAGATTTTAAGTTTTCAGCACCCATACCTAAGATGTCAACCTGCTCACCTGAGTTTATAATACCTCTTTCGATACGTCCTGTTGCTACAGTACCACGACCAGTGATCGAGAATACGTCTTCAACCGGCATTAAGAAAGGAAGCTCAGTCAAACGCGGAGGAATTGGAATGTAGCTATCAACAGCATCCATTAATTCCATAATTTTCCCAACCCATTTCGGATCGCCGTTTAAACCACCCAAAGCAGAACCTTGAATTACAGGAATGTCATCACCCGGGAAATCATAAAATGACAACAATTCACGAATTTCCATCTCTACTAATTCTAGTAATTCCGGATCGTCAACCATGTCAACTTTATTCATGAAAACTACCAATGAAGGTACACCTACCTGACGGGCAAGAAGGATGTGTTCACGAGTTTGTGGCATAGGAC
>JACMOW010000317.1 GCA_014377775.1 Pedobacter sp.
CAGCTTAAAAACTTGCAAGATCAGTTTGAGATACCATTAACAGAAGTGATAGGGAGGCAATTATACGTTACAGATTTTGGCTTGGAAATTGCGTTGGCTGTAGAAAAGATACTGGCTGAGGTCTATGCAATCAATTACAAGACTTTGGCTTATAAGGGACAATTAACTGGTCGCTTAAAAATATCTGTAGTTTCTACAGGGAAATATGTAATACCCTATTTTTTGTCTGATTTTCTTAAACAACATAGTGGCATTGAACTCGTGTTAGATGTTACCAACAAAGCAAGAGTAATAGAAAGCTTAGATAAGAATGAGGTCGATTTTTCTCTTGTTTCGGTTCTTCCAGAGAAGTTGCAGGTAGAAAAGATTGAACTGATGCAGAACAGATTGTATCTGGTTGGGGGTCGTCAGCACGTGGATGATGGTGAAATTAATACCATTCAGATTTTTAATGAACTACCTATCATTTATCGAGAGGCTGGTTCTGGTACACGACATACCATTGAGAAATATTTCTCTTTACACAAGTTGCGAATGCGGAAAAAAATGGAACTCACCTCAAGTGAAGCGGTTAAACAGGCTGTGGTTGCTGGTTTGGGCTATTCTATTATGCCGCTTATTGGAATTAAAAATGAGCTGATTAATGGAGAGTTGGTCATCATTCCAATTGAAGGGTTTCCGCTAAATTCGGTGTGGAACTTGATTTGGTTAAAAAACAAAGCTTTTTCTCCTGTTGCTACTGCGTTTTTGGATTATATAGATAAAGAGAAATCTAAAATTATTAAAGAGAAGTTTAGCTGGTTTGAAGAATATATCAATAAATATAAATTTATGGATTTGAGTGTTCAACTTTAAGGTTTAATTACTTAAAAAACTGTAAATGGATTTTAGTTTATTATTTGACAATTTAACCAATCCTGCTTTTTTGTTCTTTATTTTAGGAATAGTTGCTGTAAAGCTAAAGAGTGACTTGGAGATACCGGCTAATTCTTCAAAATTTATTTCCCTATATTTATTATTTTCTATTGGGTTTAAAGGCGGACAAGAATTGGCGCACAGTCATTTTACAATGGAGATGATTTGGTCTATCTTATTTGGCATAGCTATCGCTTGTGTAATTCGCTTTTACACTTTTTTTATTTTAAAAAGAAAACTGAGTATTGAAAATTCTGGTGCAATAGCGGCCGCCTATGGATAAGTTAGCGCAGTAACCTTCGTTACAGCAGCATCCTTTTTGGAAATTCAGGGGTATAACTTTAGTGGGCACATGGTGGCTGTGATGGCATTGATGGAGGCTCCGGCTATTGTTATTGGCGTAATGCTAGTTCAAATATTCGATGAAAAAGGGCAACAATCAGTTAAAATACCTAAAGTTATGGCGCATTCTTTTACTAATGGTAGTGTATTGTTAATATTGGGAAGCCTTATTATTGGCTTATTGGCAAGTGAAAAACAGGCGCAAGGTATAAAACCATTTACTACAGATATTTTTAAAGGATTTTTGGCCATATTCTTATTAGATATGGGTATTATAAGTGGAAGAAAATTAAATGATTTTTTTAAAAATGGTTGGTTTACTGCAATTTTCGCAACAATTATACCTTTAATTAACGGTTGTTTAGTATCGGTAATGAGCAGTGCAATAACTCCAAACGTTGGCAATAGATTTATGTTTGCAGTTACTTTTCCTCTAAATATCACTATAGGGATGCCTTTATATTATTTTATCATCCAACAGTTTAACTAAAAATGTTGGATGAATAATCAGATATACTTTTTTCCGCATCCAACTTATAAGAAAGCAAAAAGGCAATTTTTGGTTCCTTAAGATGGTTATATTCTGAAATGCGAAGATTGGAACCGAAAGATAATTACATTCGGCTTATCAACTATGCAATGCTAATTAGACATCGGTTTTTTTAGATGAATCATCAAATTTTCATTTATTTATATATTTAAATATCTGTCTATGAAAACTCTCTGGTCAAATCCAGTTGAGCATATTTTCTTTTAATATTAAATATTACGTTAAAATAATTACTTTGCACTCGAAAAACCAAGGCGATAAGCTAGTAAAAAGGCAAGAAACTTGGATTGCCAACGGCTCCTTAGTTCAATTATAAAATTTCTATTTAAATTAAATCGTGAAAAAAATCATTTTTATTTTATTACTTGCTACAGCTCAAAACTCATTTTCTCAAAAAGTTGAATACGCCGTTTCCGAAAAATTAAAACACGGAAAACAGGGCGAAATTATTCAGTTGCCAGGCTTTATCGATCAGAATTTTACTAAGATCTCTTTTAAAAAAGTGGTGCTTCCAGGGCCACAATTTATTATTTCTGATGATCCAGAATATATTAGGCTGCCCGAAGCAATAGCTACTAAGGAAACGGTACAGCCCGGTAGTGTTAGGCTATATGTTTATAATGTAAATGCTGTTAAGGAGCCAGAAAAAATGCCTCGTAAAATAACGGCTGTTATTAAAAACTTGGGTACATCAACTTTACATTTACGAATGCTTAGGTATTCATCACAAAAGCCAAGTGGTAATTATTTTTTAATAGGTAAACAAGGTTTGTACGATTATTTTTCATCAAAAGAATCACAAAAAATTGTAAAAGTAAAGCCAGGAAAAACTGTTGCTATCGATGAGCAGTTAGAAAAAAATGTTGTACAGTTTGATGAACTTACGCACGGATTATACGAGTTTGTGATTGACCAACCTGCAGAAATTGCAGTATTGCAAACTTCGCCCCAACAAGCTGGTTCAATTGCTTATGAAAATATCACTAACATTATTCCAACAAGTCATAAAAATGCAGGTAGGGGTTTATTTGGTGTCAGTAATTATCAAATAACTAGCGATAAAATCTTAAATACGGATGAGCCGGTTTCGCAATTAATTATTGCAGATGGTATTGATGATACATGGGTGCTGGGTAAAGAAGGAGTATCTGGCAAAGAAGCAAAATTAGCTGGTAACTATGGGGTAATGTACAATGTAGAACTCAACTGGAAAAGCACAAACGGAAAGGGTTTAGTATTAGTAACTTGGAACTCCCGAGCAGATAATAAATGGTGCAGTGGTATGGCTAACTCCATATTGTTAAAAAATGATGGGAGAGCAGATGAAATTGTGAGCGTTCCAAGCAACCAATTAACTACCAAGGGAGCACCAGAAGGTGTATTAGTGCAAATTTTTAAACCCGATCCGAATAAGGAAATTCAAACTTTAAAATTTGTTTATTCTCCCCCAGGCGCATCATGTTTACCTACGCCGTTAATTTTTGTGCCTATTGATCTTTAGCCTAAGCATCGATAATGATATATCTGCACTTCTTGCACAAAAATGAGATGTATTTTTTAAAGGAAAATCACTAATCAAAAAAATACGATAAGTTAAGACAACTATTCTACAAATTATTCATTAATAATTTTATGGAAAGGATTAATTTAATGGAACTGAGTAAAAAAATACTCAATTACCTGTAATATTTAAGTGTCTTATAAATTATATTATTAAAAAATATTAAAAAGAATTGATTTGTTAATAAATTAAATTTACATTTGATTGTGAACGCGAGCCCTATCTTATTTTGGTTTTATTATTTTTATTTATTTGCTAATCGCCACATAGTAGACGATTTCAGCATAAAACAGGATCATTATAAAAATTTTGGTGAGTGGCACATAGTTGGGTTGATGAAGTTTTATAATAAAATATAAAAGCGTTTTTATTTATTAAAAAAAAATAATATCTTGGCTCTTGATTTTAAATTAATTATATAATAAAAAATTATTAATGACTTTACTAAAAAATCAATCAATAAGCCTAAGTACTCAAATGTTTTTTTGTTAGCAAGAAATACTTTTTAATATCTTTTTTAATTAATACATGTTCAGTCTAAGAAAGTATTTTTTTATTTTTATCCTTATTCCAATCTTGTTTTTGGGATTCGATACGCTAAAAGTAAAGCCAGAAGGAAACGATTACGAAAAGTTCGTAAATCCTTTAATTGGTTCTGGTGGGCATGGTCATGTTTTTGTGGGTGCATCTGTTCCGCATGGCATGGTGCAATTAGGGCCAAATAACCTTAGTAAAGGTTGGGATTGGTGTTCTGGTTATCATGCTTCAGATTTTACCATAATAGGTTTTGCTCAAACTCACCTTAGTGGTACTGGTATTGCCGATTTGGGTGATATTATCTTTATGCCAACTGGTAAGCTCAAACAACGTTTAGCTTCTGATACCACAAGTTTTGCAAACTATTACTACTCCGCTTTTGATAAAAGTACAGAAAAAGTAACGCCTAGTTCTTATAGTGTAGTACTCAAACGTTATAACATAAAAGCAGAACTTACCGCAACGGCAAGGGTAGGTTTACAAAAATACCACTTCCCAAAAGAAAGCGAAGCCAATGTAATTGTAAATTTAGAAGAAAGCGTACAGTCTTTGATGGCTCGTAAAGGTACTTTAAAATCAGAGATTAAAATTATTAACGATTCTACCATTGCCGGTTTTCGAATCTCTGATGAATGGGCAAAAGACCATCGTGTTTATTTTACGACTATTTTTTCAAAACCAATTTTAAAGTATCAACTCATGTTGGGTGTAAAAACTGTTGAAGGCAATAAAGCAAACGGAACAAAGCTTAATGCAGTATTAAACTTTGAGAACGATGTTAAACCATTACTCGTTAAAACAGGTATTTCTTATGTTTCTGAGGAGGGAGCCAAGTTAAATTTAAAGGTTGAAATGCCAAATTGGAATTTTGAAGAAACAAAGCTGAAAGCCAAAACCGAATGGAATAAATCACTTTCTACATTCAGTTTTAAGGCTAAAGATCCATCAGTGGTAACACAATTTTATACTGCTTTATACCATACTCAAATTGCACCATCAATTTTTAGTGATGCTAATGGAGATTATCGGGGTGCAGACGGAAAAATTTATAAGGCCAAAGACTTTACACCCTACACTGTTTTTTCTTTATGGGATACTTACCGTGC
>JACMOW010000318.1 GCA_014377775.1 Pedobacter sp.
AAAGTAATTTTTTATGGAATGGGGTTGTTAGCTTTTTGGATAGGTGATAACTGTTTAAAAAAGGATGATTTAAAGAAAGTGGAGTTAGTTGATGATAATATTTATTATAAAGGAAAATTTGCTCCGATGTTTAACAAAAAGCTTCATGTGTTCCCTGATGGTCATAATTTTGATGATACATTAATCTTAATTTGCACATCGCCAGTCTACCACGAAAAGATTAAGAAAGCAATTAACCAAAAATATTCTGGAAACTTTAAGATTGCATCAATCAAGGAAAATGTCCTAGTTATTGAATGACACACAATTAGAATTGTTAAAAGTTAAAAATATAATTTATTTATCAAGATGATAGTAAAATGAAGGTCGCAGTTCTTTCAGATATTCATGGAAATCACTACGCACTGAGCGCTGTACTTGATTCAGCAAAAAAGAACGGAGTTAGTCAACTTTTAATCCTTGGTGATATAGTTGGGTATTACTATTATCCTGAAATAGTTTTAGAATTATTATCTGAATGGCAATACAAGGTAATCAAAGGGAATCATGAGGATCTTCTTTTGGATCTTCTAGAAAATAGAATTGATCGGGAAAGCCTAATAAAAAAATATGGCAAAGGTCATCAGGAGGCACTAAGAAAATTGGACAAGAAAACTATTGATTGGCTTGTATCATTACCAGATCATCAATCTGTAGTGGTTGATGGTGTTTTATTCCAACTAAATCATGGATCGCCTTGGGACAGTAATACCTATCTTTACCCAGATACAAAATCTGAAATTCTTGCGCAATGTGATTCCGAAAGATATGATTTTGTATTAATTGGACACTCTCACTACGCCTTCACATGCATTTTAAAAAATAGTATCTTGTTAAATCCAGGATCTGTTGGACAATCCCGAGACAAAGGGGGTATCGCAAACTGGGCAATTGTAAATACAAAAAATAGATGTTTAGAATTAAAGAGTACACCTTACGATGTTTCAGAATTGATTCTAGATGTTGAGCGTTTAGATCCTGATTTAAAATACTCTAAGGAAGTACTATTGAGATGAAAAAAGTTAATTTATTGGTTACTGGTTGCGGTGGTGATATAGGTCAGAGTATTGGTAAAATACTTAACTACTCTGTATATATTAGTAAATTATTTGGCTGTGATATATCGGAGAAAAACGCTGCTAAATTTATTTATAAAAACTTTTCTATTAGCCTACCTTGTAATCATCCAGATTATTTGAATCATCTAATTTCCTTTATTGAAATAAATAAAATCGATTTTGTATTGCCAATAGCGGAGCCAGAGCTTCGCTTTTTCACCAGCACTTCCAAAGTCTCAGGATTAAGTTGGGATAAGATGATTTTAGCTTCGCATAAAGCCCTATCTATAGGGTTTGACAAGTTGAAAACAGCGGAATTTTTAGCAGTAGAGGGTATGCCTTTCCCTGCTACTAGTGCTTTAGACCTAATCACCGAACCTAAAGAGCTACCTGTTATCTTGAAATCTAAAACCGGATCTGGCAGTTCCAAAGTCCATTTTGTTGAAGATATAGAGGCTTTCCATTTTCTTGTAAAGCGAAATCCTGATTTTATTATGCAGGAATATCTTAAAAATACTGATGGAGAATATACATGCGGGCTTTTCCGAAGTTCTAATGGAACTATACGTAATATTATATTAAAAAGAGAGCTAACTGGCGGGTACAGTGGCTATGGAGAGGTTGTTGCTCACAATGAGATTAGTGAGTTGTTAATAAAAATCGCTGAGAAACTAAACCTGATAGGAAGCATTAACGTACAATTGCGACTCGTAGATAATATACCTTTCGTGTTTGAGATTAATCCAAGATTCTCTAGCACAGTTTTCTTTAGACATATGTTTGGCTTTAGAGACGTTGAGTGGTCAATACAAGATAAATTAGGAATAGCACTTTCTGAGTATAATGCGAATAATATTGGGAAGAAATTTTATAAAGGATTTGCTGAATATATAAGTAAATAAATGAGTAAAGAGTTTTATATACAAGGTCGAAAGATAGGCTTAAACTCCCCATGTTTTATCATTGCGGAACTTTCAGCAAATCATAATGGCAGTTTGGAAAACGCAATAGCTACTATTAAGGCAGCCAAAAGAGCTGGTGCCGACGCAATAAAGTTTCAAACATTTACAGCGGATACCATCACAATTAAATGTGATTGCGAAGATTTTAAAATAAATCAGGGCACCTTATGGGATGGACAATACTTATATGATCTTTATAAGGAAGGTTACACTCCTTGGGAATGGCATGCAACCCTTTTTAGGGTAGCACAAGAGGAAGGTTTAATTTGTTTCTCCTCCCCTTTCGATCCTACTGCGGTAGATCTTCTAGAAGGATTAAACGCACCTGCTTATAAAATTGCATCTTTTGAAATTACCGACATCCCATTAATAGAATATGTGGCATCTAAAGGAAAACCAGTTATCATTTCCACAGGAATAGCCACAGAAGAAGATATTGAACTTGCTCTGGAGGCATGCAGACGAATGGGAAACGAAGATATTGCTTTGCTTAAATGTACGTCTAGCTACCCTGCGCCTATTGCAGAAGCAAATGTAGTAATGGTAAAAGATTTGGGTGTCAAATATGATGTTGTAAGTGGCTTGTCAGATCATACGATCGGTCATACCGTTCCAATTACTTCCATATGTTTTGGAGCCAAAATTATTGAAAAACATTTTATACTTGATCGAGCTATTGGCGGTCCCGATGCATCTTTTTCTATGAATGAAGCCGAACTTACAGAAATGGTAAAAGTAGTTAGGGAAGCCGAAGCTGCTATAGGTTACGTAAATTACTCTTTAACCGACAAACAGCAGTCAGCAAGAACATTTTCCAGGTCATTATATGTGGCTAAAGACGCAAAAGCTGGAGATACCATTACAAAGGATAATGTTCGATCTGTGAGGCCAGGATTTGGTTTACATCCCAAACACTTACCAGGGGTGCTGGGGGGTAAGTTTGCCAGCGATGTAAAAAAGGGTGACCGATTTAAATTAGA
>JACMOW010000319.1 GCA_014377775.1 Pedobacter sp.
AATCCAGGAGACGAAGTTATTATACCTACACCTTATTGGGTTTCCTACTCTGAAATGGTTATTCTCGCAGAAGGAAAATCTGTTTTCATCGATACCACTATAGAAAGTGATTTTAAAATCACACCTGCGCAACTCGAAGCAGCCATTACCCCAAAATCTAAGCTTTTCATGTTCTCATCTCCTTGCAATCCAACTGGATCAGTATATAGCAAAGATGAATTAGCTGCTTTAGTAAAAGTATTTGAAAAATATCCTCAAATTTTTATCCTATCGGATGAAATTTATGAGCACATTAATTTTGTAGATAAACACGAGTCAATCGCACAATTTGATAGCATTAAAGAACGTGTAATTATTGTAAATGGATTTTCTAAGGCCTTCGCCATGACGGGTTGGAGATTAGGATATATCGCAGCAAGCAAAGAAATTGCTGCTGCTAATGATAAAATGCAAGGACAAACTACCTCTGGAACTTGCTCTATCGCTCAGCGTGCAGGCATTGCCGCTTATGAGCAAGGCTTAGAAACAGTTTTAGAAATGAAAAAAGCATTTGCCCGTCGCCGACAATTGGTTTATGATTTATTGAACGATATTCCTGGCGTAAAAACGAATTTACCCGACGGTGCCTTTTACTTTTTTCCAGAAATTAGTTCATTTTTTGGCAAAAAAACTTCAGATGGAAATGTTATTAAAGACTCTGCCGACTTAGCATTATACTTATTAAACGTTGGCCATGTTGCTACTGTAGGTGGTGATTCATTTGGCAATAACAATTATATCCGTATATCTTATGCTGCATCAGACGAAAGCTTAGTTGAAGCATTAAGAAGAATAAAAGAAGCGCTAACAAAGTTAGCATAAAAAAGGGAGCGTTAAAGCGCTCCTTTTTTTATGACCTTATTGCCTCTACCGGATCCAATCTCGACGCAGAAAATGCTGGCCAGAAACCAGAGATCATGCCAATAATTACTGAAATACCTATGCCTAATACAATATTTTTAAAGTAAAGAATAATCTCGATATCGGCGCCATAGGTAAATATGAGTGTAATTCCATAAACCAGTCCTAAGCCCAAAATCCCTCCCATAATACACAATGCAATGGCCTCAAACATAAATTGCAGCAAAATAAAGTAGTTTTTTGCGCCTAATGATTTTTGAATACCGATAATATTGGTTCGCTCTTTAACCGAAACGAACATAATATTCGCAATACCAAAACCACCTACCAAAATAGAAAAACCACCAATTACCCAGCCTGCTATATTAACCATACTAAACATTACATCTAGCTGATTAGAAATCATTGTAGTTTTATTAAGCGAGAAATCGTCTCCAATACCAGGTTGCAAGCGCCTTATAGATCGCATTACACCTTTTAACTCACTTTCAACGTCTTCCAAACTAATATTTTCCCTACCTCTAACCGTAATTTGTGGATTATAGCGTTGGTTGTTAATGTCAAATATACCTCTAGCAAAGTTCAATGGCATTAAAACGTTCTTATCTTGCGACATCCCCATCATATCCTCTCCTTCCCGCTTAAATACGCCCACAATAGTAACTCTTCTACCCATAAGCTTAACTTGCTTACCAATTGGGTTTTCACCATCAAACAATCCATCCGCGACTTCTGCACCTACAATACAAACGGGACTTCCAGATTTTCCCTCACTTTCCGTAAAATATCTCCCATCTTGAAAATCGAGATTCCAAGTCAAACTATATTCTTGTGAGGCTGCATTTATGGCAACGCCTTCTACAGAATTACTTCTATATTTTATAGTACGATTTCTCGCAGAAACCTCAAAGCAAACCCCACGAGCAAGCTCTAAACGATCTTTTAAGCCATTATAATCTCTTAAAGAAGATTCTGGTCTGTTCACATATTTCCACCAAGGAAAATTATCGCTGAAAATCCAAGGCCACTTATCAACAAAAAGTGTGTTCGAACCCAATTTATCAACACTGCTCTGAAGTTTGTCACGCAGGGTATCAACCGCTGTAAAAACAGTAATAATGGTAAAAATACCAATGGTGATGCCCAGTAAAGAGAGCATCGTTCTGAGTTTGTTTTGGCGAAGGGCATCAAATGCAAACCTTAAACTTTCGCCTATTAGCCTAAAAATCATCATAATTAATGTTTAGACCAAAAATAGCATAAAAGGTTACAGATAAAACTTATAATATAAAAAGAATTAATCATATAAGAAACACAATTATAATTCGTAAATTTGCGCCCTAATTTACTACATCAAGAAACATGAAATTATCTCAATTTAAGTTTAATTTACCAGAGTCGCTTTTAGCGATCAATCCTGCAGAAAATAGAGACGAAGCCCGTTTAATGGTTTTGCATAAAGATAGTGGCAAGATTGAGCATAAAATTTTTAAGGATGTTTTAAGCTATTTTGATGACCAAGACGTAATGATCTTGAACAATACTAAAGTGTTTCCAGCGCGTTTATACGGAAACAAAGAAAAGACGGGTGCTACCATCGAAGTGTTTTTATTACGCGAATTAAATAAAGAATTACGCTTATGGGATGTATTGGTAGATCCCGCTCGTAAAATTCGTGTGGGTAATAAATTATACTTTGGCGATGATGATCTTTTGGTTGCCGAAGTGGTAGACAATACAACTTCTCGTGGTCGTACCATTCGCTTCTTATTTGATGGAACCGATGAGGAATTCCGCAAAAACGTAGAGATTTTGGGCGAGACTCCACTTCCTAAATATATTAAACGTAAAGCAACAGCTGAAGATAAAGAACGTTATCAAACTATTTTTGCAAAGCACGAAGGCGCTGTAGCCGCTCCAACAGCGGGATTGCATTTTAGCAGAGAACTAATGAAGCGTTTGGAATTAAAAGGCGTTGATTTTGCCGAAATTACCTTACACATTGGCTTAGGAACATTTAGACCAGTAGAAGTGGAAGATTTAACCAAGCATAAAATGGACTCAGAGCAATATATAATTGATCCAACTGCTGTTGAAACCGTAAATAGAGCCTTAGAAAATAAAAGAAAAATCTGTGCAGTAGGTACAACTTCTATGCGTGCAATTGAATCAGCAGTTTCTTCTGGGAAAAAATTAAAAGTAGCCAACGATTGGACAAGTAAATTTATCTTTCCTCCCTACGAATTCAGTATTGCAAATGCTATGATTACTAATTTTCACACCCCCGAATCAACTTTACTGATGATGGTGAGTGCTTTTGGTGGTTATGAAAATGTAATGAATGCGTATCAAGTAGCTGTTAAAGAAAAATATCGCTTCTATAGCTTTGGCGATGCCATGTTAATCATATAAATGAAATATTACGCAATTATAGTTGGTGGCGGTTCTGGAAAAAGAATGCAAAATATAATTGCGAAACAATTCTTATTATTAAATAATAAGCCAATACTGATGCATACGCTATTGGCATTTCATACCTCATATTTTAAGCCAGAGTTAATCGTGGTCTTACATCAAGATTTACATTCGCAATGGGAGCAACTGTGCGTAAGTTATAACTTTAATATTCCCCATATACTGATTTGCGGGGGAGAACAAAGGTTTCACTCTGTTAGAAACGGGTTAATGGCCATAAAGGGCGATGGAATTGTTGCGATTCATGATGCAGTTAGACCTTTAGTAAGTGGTAAGTTAATTACAGATGCTTACGAAATTGCCGAACAAAATGGAAATGCAATTGCTTGCATAAAACCTAGCGACTCGCTTAGAAAAGTTAAAAATAAAGAAAGTAAAATCTTAAATAGAGAACAAGTTGTTCTAATCCAAACGCCACAAACTTTCGAGATCGGACAATTGCGAAAAGCTTATCAACAACACTATAAACCTAAATTTACAGACGACGCAAGTGTTGTAGAAAAAGCAGGATTTAAGATAAATTTAATCGATGGCGAAAGAAATAATCTAAAAATAACCTACCCAGAAGATTTGGAACTTGCAAATATGATTACTTTGAGTACCTTGAACACTTTGACAAAGTTCTAAGCTTTGTCAAAGTGTTCAAGGTACTTCTTAGTTAGGCCGCTCCTCTTATTACTCTTAATAGAATCGCAACAATTGCAATCACTATTAAAATGTGAATAACGCCGCCCGTATAGAAGCCTCCTAAGAAGCTGATTGCCCAAATAATAACTAAAATAACTGCAATTACATAAAGTAGATTTCCCATGATGTTTTTAGATTAGGTTTAATTTTGTTTGTTATAACACACTAACAACAGCCCTTGGGAAATTGTTTGAATAGCTTTGACAAAGTTATAACCAACTTCGCTAGAACTTTTGTCAAAGCAAAAAAAATCCCGATTAAAATCGGGATTTAAGTGGTATGACTAATATTCGTCTTCGTTAAAGAAAAAATCATCCTTAGTTGGATAGTCTGGCCAAATTTCCTCTATTGTTTCATAAGGCTCGCCATCATCTTCCAGCGCTTGTAAATTTTCAATTACCTCTACGGGTGCACCAGAACGTATACCATAATCAATTAATTCGTCTTTTGTTGCAGGCCATGGAGCGTCTTCCAAGTGCGATGCCAGTTCTAATGTCCAATACATATTCTTATTATTAAATTATTCCTATTTTTATTTGCGCAAAAGTATGTTAAAAAAAATGAGCAAAACAAATATTTTTTTCCACTATTTATAAACGTGGGATCCAGATGTTTTCTGCAGTTCCCTCATCTGCATTTAATTTTCTAGCCAAAACAAATAAATAATCGCTTAATCTGTTCAAATAAATTGTAATATTGTTGTCAACAAAACTCTCTTCTGCTAGGTGAACCGTTAATCTTTCTGCTCTACGACAAACACAACGAGCTAAATGACAATAAGATACAGTTGTATTTCCACCTGGTAAAATAAAATGCTTTAATGCTGGTAAAACTTCATTCATCGTATCCATTTCAGTTTCCAATAACAAAATATCATTTTCAACCAAATCTGGAACTTTCATTTTAGATCGCTCTGGGTCGGAAGCCAAAGAAGCCCCAATTGTGAACAATCTATCCTGAATTTCTTTAAGCATCTCTTTATCATGTAATGCTATCGCCTGACAACTAATTAAACCAATATACGAATTTAATTCATCAACGGTTCCGTAAGTTTCAATACGAATGTGATACTTCGGAACTCGCGTTCCTCCAATTAATGAAGTCTGACCCTTATCGCCAGTTTTAGTGTATATTTTCAATGTCATCTTCCTTTTTCTTCAAATTGACTTGGCTTTGAGAAACCGTTTTAATATTGTCATTTGGATAATCTTTCTCAATTAATCCATCTCGCATACGTACAATTCGATGGGCATGCTGCGCAATATCCTCTTCATGCGTAACTAAAATAATTGTATTTCCTTTGCTATGGATTTCCTCTATAAGACCCATTATCTCAATGGAAGTTTTGGTATCTAGATTACCTGTTGGCTCATCGGCCAATATAATTGATGGATTATTAATTAAAGCTCTTGCAACAGCTACTCGTTGGCGCTGACCGCCAGAAAGCTCATTCGGCTTGTGTGTAATACGGTTACCTAAGCCAACATTTTCTAAAGCTTTGGTAGCACGTTCATCCCTTTCTTTCTTACCAGCTCCAGCATAAATTAAAGGCAAAGCCACATTATCCAATGAAGTAGAACGAGGTAACAAATTAAATGTTTGAAAAACAAAACCAATTTCTTTATTTCTTACCTCAGCTAAATCATTGTCCGTCATCTGACTAACATTAATCCCGTTTAAAATATAATCACCTTTACTAGGGGTATCTAAACAGCCTAAAATGTTCATTAAAGTAGATTTTCCAGAACCCGACGGGCCCATTAAGGCTACAAATTCACCCTTTTTTATCTCTAAACTAACTGATTTTAAAGCGTGGATAACTTCTGAACCAATTACGTATTTACGACCTATATCTTTAATGGTAATGAGTGCTTCTTGCATCTTTTTTCTTTTTAGACCAATATAACCCATTTAATGTTACAGGCCTATCTAATTTTTTAGTTAACCTCTATTTGAATTATCAATAATTTTAGGAACAAAAAAGAAATTTTCATTATGAACAGCAGCATTTTTCAAGCCCTCATGCGTAGAAATTTCACTTTTTACACAATCCTCTCTCCAAACATTGGATTGCTCGTTCATATACACCAAAGGTTTTACCGATGTAGTGTCCAATTCATTTAGTTTCTCCATAAACGTAAGAATTTTATTCATCTCTAGCGTCAATGCATCAACTTCGCTATCTTTTATTTCAATTCTAGCTAAATCGGCAACTTTATATACCGTTTGTTGATCAATCTTCATTTTTTAATTTACCGTTAATTTTTTTGAATACTTCTTCTTTTAACTCCTCTGCACTTTCAAGACCTAATATACGAGTTGAAATAGGTTCGTGTATATAAATATGACCGATACCTGGCCTCGTACCATATCTAAAACCATCATCCCACATCAACTCCCATACATTTATACTGCTTACCGGTACTATGGGGATATTTTTTTCGATAGCCAAACGAAAAGGCCCATTCTTAAATTCTTGTAAAACAGGTGGATATAATTCATCAATTTTTCCTTCTGGAAAAATAATTAAACTCATTCCTTTTTCTAAATTCTCTCCAGCCTTTTTAAATGCCCTAAAAGCCGAAATCTTACTCTCCCTAGATACAGCAATATCAATGGTTCTAAAAAACATACCCAAAATAGGATTTTTCATCAATTCTTCTTTTCCCATAAAATGAAATCGACCCTTTGCCAATAGGCAAAAAAGAACAATATCTAAATTTGAGGTATGATTAGCACAATAAATATAGGTTTGGCGTGGATCAAGTGGTTTTTCAAATTCAAACTTAAAAAAAACACCTGAAATTGCAGTACATAAGAACGAATTTAGCGCTCTACACCTATTAAGAATACCATAATACCTAACATTTTTGGTAAAAATGAAATATAGTGGCGAAAACAGTACAAAAAGCAAGAGAATCCAAAATATAAAATAGAAATAATGTATCCGCTTTAGCAATTTCATGATGAATCCAAAATTACGATTTTATTTGGAAGAAAATATTACCTTAGTAACTCATGTTAACTGTTAAAGATCTATCTGTTAATTTTTATAATCAAGAAGATAAAACTTGGTTTGAAGCTGTTCATAAAGTGAATTTTTCTTTAGCAAAAGGAAAAGTATTGGGCATTGTTGGAGAATCGGGTTCTGGTAAGTCAGTTACCTCATTTTCCATAATGCGCTTGCATGATGCTAAAAGTACCGAGATTACGGGTGAGGTTGATTTCGAACAAATTAAGCTACTAGATTTATCACCTGCGGCAATAAGAGCTTTTAGAGGTAATAAAATTTCGATGATCTTTCAAGAACCCATGACTTCTTTAAATCCAGTTTTTACATGCGGATTTCAAGTACAAGAAGCCATTATGCTGCATCAAAATATTGATAAAAAAGCGGCTAAAAAACATACAATTGACTTATTTAACGAAGTTCAACTCCCCCGCCCAGCAAACATTTTCGATAGCTATCCGCATCAACTTTCGGGTGGACAAAAACAAAGAGTAATGATTGCCATGGCCTTAAGTTGTAATCCCGATCTACTTATTGCCGACGAGCCCACTACCGCTTTAGATGTAACTGTTCAAAAAACAATTTTAGATCTATTGCTGCGCTTGATAGAGGAACGCAACATGGGCATGATTTTTATATCTCATGATTTAGCAGTAATGAGCGAAATTGCCGATGAATTACTCGTGATGTATAAAGGTCAAATTGTAGAACAGGGATCCGCTAAGCAACTATTTGAAAATCCTCAACATCCCTATACCAAAGGCTTGTTGGCGTGTAGACCAAATCCACACCTACTTTTAAAAAAATTACCAGTTGTAGCTGATTTTTTAAATGACGACTTAAAACATTTACTTGAAATTAATAGTTATACCGACCAAGAAATTCAGCAAAGAAGAAATCAGCTCTACACACAAAAACCATTACTTCAAGTTCAACACTTAAATACTTGGTACCCCATAAAAAATGGATTATTTGGGAAGCCAACTGAATTTGTTAAAGCTGTAAACGACATTAGTTTTGATGTGTTTCCTGGCGAAACACTAGGCTTAGTTGGAGAATCTGGTTGCGGTAAAACCACTTTAGGCAGAAGTATTTTACGATTGGTAGAACCTACTTCCGGAAAAATCATCTTCGATGGTGTTGATTTAATCGAGTTAAAAAAATCTGCACTTACAAAAATCAGACGCGATATGCAGATAATTTTTCAAGACCCTTATTCCTCCTTAAATCCTCGCATAAC
>JACMOW010000009.1 GCA_014377775.1 Pedobacter sp.
ACAATTAAACTAGAGGTGTTGTGACAAAGGAAATCGGCAATTGCCAAACGCTCGATAGGCTCTAATTTGAGTAGTGCCCTACCTAAGCGGAAAAAACTATAAATGTATCTTGTTGCCCATCTTCTATCCGATGAGCCCATTTGTTTATTTTGCTTGAAATAAGTAAACAAAAATCGATGCAATGGCAAAACGCCATCATAATTTTTATAGATCTGCTCAAAAGCCCTAACTTGATGTTCTATTCTCATCCTTTAAACCCTATTAATTTATCGGGTTTAAAGTAAGATTTTTATACTGCAAAAGCATCAATTCCTTATTATAATATCCATAAAGTGGGTGATAAAGAAAGTTGAATGAATTATGGAGACCTTTGTATTTATCCTTGGTTAAAAAATCGAGGTAATTCGCACCATGTTTAGCAATCAATTTTCCAAAGTAAAAGCCAATATCAAACCCTTTAAAAGAATATTCGCTTGGCTCGAAATTAAAGTTTGTACGGTATTTTTTAACGAAGTTGACTACATTAGTTTCTTTATAGTTAACAAAAAAAGATGTACTTATGATGGTATGTAAGCTTTGTAATTGCTCCGTGTTGTAGTTCTGCTTTGCCCAATTGGGGTGACCAAATAAATTAAACTCATAATCATTTGCCTTTAATTTTGATATTTTGGCAAGTTTATCAATTGTTGGAGTTACGAAAGACATATCTGACGAGCATATGATTATGGCGTATTTTTTTCCTTTTATCATGCGTGTTTCGAAAGCATAGGCCGATGTAAACTCTTGTACAAGTAGGCTAGGGTAATTTTTTCTTAGAAACAGCTTAATGGGCGTTGCGAACTCTTCATCTTCTGTTTTTTTCGGATTTATGAGTACGACTGTAGTATAATTTGCACCGATGTAAGTAGCTATTTTTTCGCCATGCTGGTCGATATGATTTACAATAGAGATTAGCTTGGGGTTATTAAACTCACTTGGCTTTGAGGCTGACAGAGGTGACACCACAGGTAAATCATTGCTAATAGCAAAATTAGAAAGATATTTTATACCTTCTGGAAAAACCGGACCAATGATAAGGTTGCTGTTTTTTAGCGTTTCATTTTTTGTTAATGCCAACAACTGACTATTATCATCTCTGGTATCATATACATTTACTTTAAAATTTAATCCAAAACTAGCGGCAGAATCGATTCCCATTTTAATACCTTGATAAAAATCAATTGCCATGTCGGCTCGCTCTACTTGCGCCTTTGTTGCTGTTTTTAAATTTAATTGATTTAATTTAAAGGGTATTAATACAGCAATCGCTGCTTCTGTAAATTTCACAACGGGCTTTACAACTACATTTGAATTATTTTCTTTCGGTATTACTTTAGCAGGAATAATTGGTGCCTTTCTCACCTTTGGTGAGCATGCCAAAAGTACGGAACACAACAGTAAAAAATTTAATACTTTAAAGTTAGTCATTGGTGTTTATTTGTTTAATTATTCCCATTCAAGAGTTGCTGGAGGTTTAGAGCTAATATCATACACTACCCTATTAATCCCTCTAACTTTATTGATAATTTCATTCGAAATTTTAGCAAGTACAGGATAGGGCAAATGACACCAATCAGCAGTCATTCCATCAACAGACTCTACAGCACGTAAACAAATCACATTTTCATAAGTTCTTTCATCACCCATTACACCTACCGATTGAACAGGTAAGAAAATTGCTCCTGCTTGCCATACCTGATCGTACAGGCCTGCTTCTTTTAAATTATTGATGTAAATTGCGTCTGCTTCTTGTAATATTGCTACCTTTTCAGGCGTAACATCGCCCAATATGCGAATGGCTAAACCCGGACCAGGAAAAGGATGGCGCGCTAAAATAAAGCTTTCAATACCTAATGATTTGCCTACTCTTCTTACCTCGTCTTTAAATAACGTATTTAAAGGCTCAACAATCTTCAGCTTCATAAAATCAGGTAATCCGCCAACATTATGATGCGATTTAATCGTTGCTGAAGGACCTTTTACCGATACCGATTCGATAATATCTGGATAAATCGTGCCTTGTGCTAACCACACTACATCTTTAACCTCATGTGCAGCGTCATCAAAAACCTCAATAAAAACCCTACCAATTGCTTTACGCTTTAATTCCGGATCTTTAACACCTGCTAGCTGACTCAAAAACCGTTCTTTCGCATCAATACCACGGATATTTAAACCCATGTCTTTATATTGGTCTAAAACGCTCTCAAATTCATCCTTTCTAAGTAAACCATTATCTACAAAAATACAATGCAAGTTTGCACCAATTGCTTGATGTAATAAAATTGCAGCTACGCTCGAATCGACCCC
>JACMOW010000320.1 GCA_014377775.1 Pedobacter sp.
GACAATTTTAAATTTGTTAGACCCATATTATCAGGAAATGTGGTGGTAAAAAATGCAGATATCACCTATCTTCCAAGAAACATGAAACTGATAAACAGCAATTTAACCTTAAACTTTAACCAAAAAGACTTAGTGATTAGCAATAGTCGGTTTCAATTGGGAAAAAGTGTGCTTAACATGAATTGTTCGATACAGAATTTCCTAAATTTTTACTACACCGATCCTGAAAAAATTCTTGTTAATTTAAAACTAAGCAGTCCAACTTTATCCTTGAGCGAATTTATGTCGTTTTTAGGTGCGCGTAAAACAACAAAGAAAAAGCCGATAAATAAAAATTCTATAAACGAAATAGCGAACCAGTTGGGCGCAGTTTTGGAAGCATCGAAGGTAAACATCCAGCTTAACGTAAATAGAGGAATATACAAGCGTTTTGTAGCCAATAATCTAAGTGCTAACATTTCGATGTTAGGTGATGGTATCTATTTCAATAAAATTAACATCAGCCATGCTGGCGGAAGCTTAACTCTAAACGGAAACATTAAACAATCTGGTGCAATTAATAAGTTTATAATTAATTCTATAATTAGCAAAGTAAATGTAAAGGAATTCTTTTATGCTTTTGATAATTTCGGACAAAATTCAATTACTAGTCAGAATTTAAAGGGCTATTTATCGGCCAAAGTAAACACATCGGGCAGTATTACCGACAAAGGAAGCATAGTTTCGCGAGCCATGTACGGACAAGTGATTTTTAACCTTAGTAATGCTGCTTTGTTAGGTTTTGAACCTTTACAAAAAGTACAAAAATTTGCTTTTAAGAGTAGAGATTTTTCTAATATCACTATACCTAAGTTAGATGGCACATTAACCTTAAAAGGTGATAAAGTAGATATTAGTCCGATGCAAGTAAACACCAGTGTACTTAATTTTAACATGAAAGGCATTTATGGTTTAAGTAGTGGAACAGATATATCAATGGACATCCCCTTAAGAAATCCTAAAAAAAACGAAGGAATTATCGATAAAGAGGAGTTAAAGTTAGCGAGAATGAAAGGAGTTGTGCTTCATCTTAAAGCTACAGACGATGGAAAAGGCGGAATTAAGGTAAGGTGGAATGGAGACCACGATTAGAAATCGAGTGGCCCTAATCTTCTCATATTCCTCATAATCAAATACTGACGATGATAAATATAACTCGTTGCTTTATTCGGACTCCATCGCAATGGATTAGGAAAACAAGCAGCAATTAATGAAGCCTCACTTTTACTTAGTTTGCGGCATGATTTACCATAATATTTTTGTGCAGCAGCTTCAGCTCCGTAAATACCATCGCCCATTTCAATTACGTTAAGATACACTTCCAGAATGCGCTCCTTACTCCACAGCAACTCAATTAATAAGGTAAAATAGGCTTCAAAACCTTTGCGAATAAATGATCTTCCTGGCCAAAGGAAAACATTTTTAGCCGTTTGTTGTGAAATGGTACTTCCTCCCCTCACTTTTTTACCTTTGGCATTATTGGCGTAAGCCTTTTCGATAGCCTTGACATCAAAACCAATATGTTGTAAAAATAATTGATCTTCTGCTGCTACCGCAGCTCTTTTCATGTTATCTGATATTTCTTCAAAATTTACCCATTTCTTATCAATTTTACCCATTTTATCATCCGCCCTGCGCTCAAAATTACGTTGCACCATTAAAATGGTAATTGGCGGATTGATGAAGCGGTAGACTAAAACCCAAAGTACGCTCACTAACACAAACCAAACAATAATTTTGCTGGTGATGATACCAATGCGTTTCACTAAAGATTGTTTAGGTTGTGTGTATTTTGCTTTTCTTTTCACCATTAATGGTAAAGGTAAGGTTTAAGTTCAGAAACAAAAAAGCCGTTCTTGAAATTCAAGAACGGCGATAATACTATTATTAATTTCTTTATTACTCAGCTACAACTTCGAAAGGAATTTTAACTTTCACTTCTTTGTGTAAGTTTAAATTAGCTACGTACTCGCCAACCATTTTAGGTTCAGTTTCGAAAGTAATACGACGACGATCTACATCAAAGCCTTTAGCTTTTAATGCATCAGCAATCATAATTGTATTTACTGCACCAAAGATTTTTCCAGTTTCACCAGCTTTAGCACCAATGCTTAATTTCACATCAGTTAAACGCTCGGCAATACCTTCTGCATCCTTTTTAATTTTATCTTGTTTAAAAGCAGCTTGCTTTAAGTTTTCTGCCAATACTTTTTTAGCAGACGGTGTAGCCAATTGCCCAAATCCTTGAGGAATTAGGTAATTACGACCATAACCTGGTTTTACATTAACGATATCATCTTTTTCACCTAGTGATTTGATATCTTGCTTTAAAATAATTTCCATTTCTCTGCGCTTATTTTAATTGATCAGCAACGAACGGCAATAAACCAATATGACGTGCACGTTTAACCGCTTGAGCCACTTTGCGTTGAAACTTTAATGAAGTACCAGTTAAACGACGAGGTAAAATTTTACCTTGATCATTAATGAATTTCAATAAAAAGTTTGCGTCTTTGTAATCGATGTACTTGATACCATTTTTTCTAAAACGGCAATATTTTTTTCTGTTATCGTCCACTTTTGGAGCGGTAACATATTGTATTTGATCCTTTGCCATTATGCTCCAGCCTCCTCTTTCTTAGGTTTTTTGTTGAAAGCACCACTACGTTTTTTCTCGCTGTAAGCAATCGCATGGCGATCCAATCTTACCGTTAAGAAACGTAAAACACGCTCATCACGCTTTAACGCTAATTCTAACTTATTAATTACTTCCCCATCAGATTTGTATTCTGTAAGGTGGAAATATCCACTTGCCTTTTTTGCAATCGGATACGCTAATTTTCTCAAACCCCAACTGTCTTCTGCGACAATTTCGGCTCCGCTATCAGTAATAATGCTTTTGAATTTAGCTAATGCTTCTTTCGCAACATCCTCTGATAACAACGGGGTAAGAACGATAACAGTTTCGTACTGATTCATCTTTGTTGTTTAATTGTTATTTAAAATTTAATTTCCGCCATTAAAACGGGTTGCAAATGTAGCGATATATTTTTAAAAATCAAAGTGTTATTGGAGAA
>JACMOW010000321.1 GCA_014377775.1 Pedobacter sp.
TAGTAGTGATGCTGATTTACTTTGTCGCGAACTGGAAAAGTCAGAATTGAGTTTTGTAGCCGAAATTGTTCAAACAAAAACAGAATTTGAGCATTGTTTAGTGAATTTTAATCCAGATTTGATTTTATCAGATTATTCACTACCATCGTTTGATGCCGTTTCGGCATTCCGTATCAAACAAGTAGAACATTCACATATTCCTTTTATTATTGTTTCGGGGGTTATAGGTGAAGAAAATGCAGTAGAGCTAATTAAAGATGGAGTTACCGATTATGTATCTAAACAGAAATTATTTACCCTAATTACTAAAATTAATAGAGCATTAAATGATACGAAGGTAAGAAAGGAAAAAATTGTCATTGCCGAAAAATTGAGGACTCAAACGGTTCAACTGATTGCTACGAATGATGAATTGAAAAATGCAAATTATAAACTAGTAAGACAAGAAGAAGAGGTTAAAAAAATTAATTACGAATTATCAGCACTAAATCAAGAGCTAGAAGTTCGTGTAATTAATCGTACCAAAGCATTGGCAGAGAGCGAAAATCGTTTTCGGAGTATACTGGAAACCATTCCACAAATTGCGTGGACAAACACAATTGATGGAGAGGTAATTTTTTATAACCAACGGTGGTGTGATTATACAGGTTTGAAAGATTTTCAAATATTTACATCAGCCATTCATAGAGAAGATCGTAAAAAATGCTTCGGTGAATATTTTTCCATCCTAAAAACGACCAACGGTGGAGAATTTCAAGTTCGTGTAAAGCGAGCAGATGGAACCTATAGATGGCACCTTATTCGATTGGTGCCAGTATTAGGCGAACAAAGTCAAATTCAACTTTGGGTGGGTACCGCAACAGATATACAAGAATTGAGGTTATTACAAGAGCAGAAAGACGACTTTATCAGTATTGCTAGTCACGAGCTTAAAACGCCAATTACCAGTTTAAAGGCTTCTTTGCAACTTTTAGATAGGATTAAAGATAGGCCGACAACAGATATGTTGCCTTTTCTGATTACACAGGCAAATAAAAGTTTAAACAAAGTAAACATTCTTATAGAAGACCTATTGAATGCTAGTATGGCGAATAAGGGACATCTTCACATTAATCAAAAAGTGTTTAATATGTGCCAAATGATAAAAGAATGTTGCAGCGATGTTCATTTGGAAGATAAATATATCTTAAAAATTGAGGGTGATGAAGAAGTTGAAGTTTTTGCTGATTCTATTCGAATTGAACAAATTGTAATCAATTTCATCAATAATGCGATTAAATATGCGCCCAAATCGACAGAAATTTTAATTAAGATTGATAAAACTGTGAACGAAGTTAAAGTAGCAGTGATTGATAAGGGACCAGGTATCCCATTAGAGAAAATCGAGCATCTTTTTGATCGATATTACCGCGTAGATAACAGTGGTAGTAATTATACAGGCCTGGGCCTTGGACTTTACATCTGTTCAGAAATTATCAAAAAACATGGTGGAAAAATCGGTGTAGATACCAAATTGGGCAACGGTAGCGCTTTTTGGTTTATACTACCAATGGCATCCTAATCTATCTTCTTTTTTGGAGCAACTCTTTTCTTTATAACTGTATCTACTTCAATTTTTTTCTTTATAACTGTATCTACTTCAACTTTCTTAACTGGAGTTTTACGTTTTATGGTTTTAGCAACTATCTCTACGACTACTTTTTCCTCTTCTTTTGGTGTTTCCTCTTCTTTTGGTGTTTCAACTTTAATACTTGGTTCTTGAGTTAAAAAAATTTCTAAAACCTGTTTTAAGTACAATTCTGGTTTTGGCATGTGAATTACAGTACCTGCTTCTTTGTCTTGCGATGCCTTAAGGTATGCTGACTTAATTTTTCCCCAATCTTTTGAATACAATTTGATAAACATTGCTACAAAATCATCAGGACTATATTTTTTAGACAATCTGCCCAACACAGCTTGAATTTTTTCTTCTTTACGATGTAATACTGCCATTTTTTAAATTTGCACAAAGATAGGTTAAAAAAGACTACTTCACCGCATACTCTGTACGTATCGTGATACTAGCTGTTTTATTTTTTGAAGCCGTATTAAAAGCCCCCCCGTAACTAAAATCTTCATTACTATTTTTGCCTGTAATTTGAAATACACCCATATTGGCATATTTTAAATTACCTAAACTGCTACCAGCATTCTCGGCAATGCTCTGCGACCGTTCTTTGGCGTCTTTACTCGCCTTAGCCAATAAATCTATTTTTAACTCCGACATTTTTGTATAGTAGTAAGATGGAGCAGCAGAATTTAACTCAATTCCACTTTGAATCAATTCTGTAATTTCACGACTAATTTTCTCTACTTTTTCGATATCGGTAGACTCGACCTTTACGTTTTGCATTAAACTATAACCGCCAAAAGCATTGGAAATTAGTCGTCCATTGTTGTCATATTGAGGGTTATATAATTTATTAATATTTACTGCAGAGAACACCACCTCATTCTCTTTGATTCCTTTTTTACTTAAATAAGAACGAATAGCCAATTCATCATTTTTTAAACTCGAGTAAGAGTCTTTCAAATCCATACTCACGCGAGTATAATCGCCACGCCATACAATTAAATCACTTTTAAAATCCTTTTCTGCCTTGCCAGTTACCATCACACGCGTTTTGTCTTTATATTTATAAGTGTAGGCGCCAGCAAGCACAAATGCCGATAATAAAATTGAAATCGCTATAATAATAGGGAAAATATAATTTTTATCAAATCTATTCATAATCATGTAACAGTTAAATAGAAGTTTTGTTGGTTAATAAAAATACTTATTAATGCCTTTTTTTACTAATAGTCAAACAACTTTTAAATTTGGATGTTAATTATATAAAGCTAATAAAATTATGCGAATTGCTTATATATCAACATACCCACCAAGAGCTTGCGGCCTAGCTACATTTAACCATAACCTGCTAAAAGCAATTCAAGTTAATTTTAAAGGTCAAGAGACTGAAGATACAAGTTTGGTAATTGCGATGGAAAATTCTCAAAATGGAAAGATAAATGAATATCCTCCAGAAGTTAAATTTATAATTCGACAAGATACACAAGAAGATTATACAGCAGCGGCCAATTTCATCAATAATAGTAACATAGATGCCTGTATCTTACAACATGAATTTGGAATTTATGGTGGCGAAAGTGGTATTTTTTTGTTGCCCTTCATTAACCAAATTGATAAACCAATTATTTCCGTTTTACACACTATCTTAAATACACCTACTTTTTTACAAAGGGAAATTTTAAAAGAAGTAACAAAATGTTCTTCGAAGGTGATTGTAATGAGTAAACGAGCAGTTGGTTTTTTAACTGATACTTATCAAGTACCAATTGATAAAATACAAGTGATAGAGCATGGTGTGCCAGACTTAGAAGTGGCACAACCCAACCCAATAAAATTAATCCCACAATTAAGAGGTAAGCATGTATTATTAACTTTTGGCTTAATTAGTAGGAATAAGGGGCTGGAAACTGTGGTTAAGGCATTGCCTGCTATTGTAAAGCAACATCCCGATGTAGTTTACGTAGTGTTAGGCAATACACATCCTGGAGTACTTAAAAATTCTGGAGAAGAATATAGAGAGTACTTGATGCGGTTGGCTAAAGATTTGAATGTTGAGGATCACCTTATCTTTATGAATAAATTTGTAGTAGAAGAAGAGTTAATCAATCATCTTGCTGCGGCAACGCTATACATTACTCCTTATTTTAACGAATCTCAAATTACAAGTGGAACATTGTCTTATGCAATAGGTGCAGGGGCAGCCGTTTTATCTACACCCTATTGGCATGCTCAAGAACTTTTAGATCATAATCGTGGTCGCTTATTTAATTTTAAAGATGATGTTGGTCTAGCCAATTTGGTAATTCAGTTATTAGACAATCCTATTAAGTTAAGTGCTTTAAAAAATAATGCCTATCAATATGGTTTATCCATAAGGTGGCCTAAAATAGGTGCGCAGTACATAGCCGTTATAGAGAAGGCAATAAAACACCGGGATTACAGCGAGAAAATTTTAAAACAGATTATAGACCCAGGTTTATTGCCCGAATTTACTTTAGATTATGTTAAATGTTTAACAGACGATACGGGCATTTTTCAGCATGCAAAATACGGTATACCCAACAGAAAGGAAGGCTATTGTTTAGATGATAACTCGCGCGCAATAATTATGGCTTTAATGAGTTATCAGCAAGATCAAAAATCTGAAGCATTAGCCTTACTTCCCATATATTTAAGTTATATCCAAAATATGCAATTGGAGAATGGAAACTTCAGGAATTTCCTAAGTTTTAGTCGCCATTTTTTAGATGAAGAAGGAACTGACGACTCCTTTGGTCGAACCATTTGGGCACTTGGCTATCTTATTCATACAGCACCAAATAGAGCTTACGCAGAGTTTGGATATGAACTTTTTTTTAAGGCCGTTCCCCATTTTAAAAATTTGAGTCATTTAAGGGGAATTTGTAATGTGATAACTGGTTTAAGCTATTATTTAAGAACACATCCGTACGATGAGGAAATTCTACATGAATTTAACTTGCTAACCGATAAATTAGTAGTTGCTTATCAGTACACTAAAGGGGAAGATTGGCATTGGTTTGAGGATAAATTAACTTACGATAATGCTATATTTCCATTGGCTTTACTTCATGTCGTAGAAATTACTGGAAATGAAGCCGTAATGGATATTGCCCTTGAGTCGTTATGTTATTTAGAGAAGCTAACCTTAAATTTAACTTCATGCCGCCCAGTTGGAAACGATGGTTGGCACATAAGGGGCACAGGTGAAATGCCAATATTTGATCAGCAAGCTATAGAGATCATGGGAATGGTATTAATGTATTTTCAAGCCTTTATGGTAACTAGAGAAACGAGTTATATGAAGAAAATGTTTACTTGTTATTTATGGTTTTTAGGTGAAAACTCATTGCATATTTCTCTTTATGATTCAGAAACAAAAGGATGTGCAGACGGCTTGCAAACAGATGGTGTAAATCGAAATCAAGGTGCTGAAAGCACTTTAGCTTATCTTATCTCTCATTTAACAGTACTACAAGCCTTTAAGTACGACCAACAGTTAAATGTGAATAGCGAGGAGATGGCAATGCAAATGAAATAAAGGTTTAGAGATAAATTTGTGTAGATTTATTGTTATATTGTAAATAGTTATTAAATCTTACCGAATTGAGCAAGAGCAAAGAGAGTGAGCGAATAAGTAAAATACAGTCGAGTTCGGTACCCGCGCATCAGCCAGAAACCGAAGGTACAGGCCTTACCAAATCAACCAATGCCTTCCCTGTAGTTGGAATTGGCGCATCTGCAGGTGGGTTGGAGGCATTCAAGAAATTATTGAACGCTATTCCAGAAGATTCAGGAATGGCCTACGTGCTGGTTCAGCATTTACACCCCGGTCATGAAAGTATGTTGCCCGAAATATTGCAAAAGGTTACTAAAATTCCTGTGCTAGAAATATCAGACGACATTAAAGTAATGCCGAACCATATTTACATCATACCTAGTAATAAAATGATGATTGCCAACGATGGCGTTTTACAGCTTACACCCCGCGCAGCAAATAAAAATGAACTAAATCTGCCTATTAATCTTTTCTTTACCTCGCTGGCCGAAGTGCATCAATCACATTCAATTGGAGTGGTATTATCTGGTACGGCGTCTGACGGTACTAATGGCTTAAAGGCCATTAAAGAACATGGTGGAATTACATTTGCACAGGATGCAGAATCGGCAGCTTATAACGGTATGCCAGACAGTGCCATACAGGCGGGCGTGGTAGACTTTATACTTTCACCTGAAAAAATTCCGCAAAAGTTACTAGAGGTTACCAAAATCACCAATGGAAATAGTGACGTAGATGGAAATATTCCTAGGCAGGACGAGGATCATTTTAAACAAATGTTGGCATTGCTCCGTGTACGCAAGGGAACTGATTTTACGTACTACAAACAAACAACTATTCTAAGGCGCATTCTCCGCAGAATGGCCTTTAACAAGAACGAAGAGCCAGCTGATTATCTTAAATTCTTAAGGGCAAGTAAACTTGAACAGGATATTCTTTACCAAGATCTGCTAATTCCTGTTACTTCGTTTTTCCGTGACCCTAAAAGCTTTGAAAATTTATGCGAAACAGTTTTTCCGCAAATTATAAAGAATGAAAGGGAAACAGACCCCATTCGTATTTGGGTAGCGGGTTGCAGCACCGGGCAGGAGGTTTATTCGATGGCAATTTGTCTCAAAGAATTTTTGGGAAATCGTAGCGAGCGAGTACAACTTTTCGCTACCGACATTAGCGAACCAGCTATTTTAAAA
>JACMOW010000055.1 GCA_014377775.1 Pedobacter sp.
GTTAACCCTCTAGCTAAAGCCTTAAAATCGCCCTTTTCTATCTCCTCCCTTAAATGTTCGTACGCCTCCATTGGTTTGCTGTTTAGCACAAATAACGATAATTTTTTGCGTAACTTTGTTTGTTTATACCCTTTAAATGAAGACCTATTTTAGATTATTATCTTTTGCTAAGCCGATAGAGAAATTTGCGATACCTTATGTTATTGCAACTACTTTGGCAATATTTTTTAATACTTTTAATTTCGCCCTACTTTCTCCACTATTAACAACACTTTTTCCAACACCCGAAATAACACAGAGCATTGGCGCAGTAACTAAGCCTGCATCTTTTTTCGATTTTTTGGGAAAGTTCAGAGAATATGTAGCTTACGCTAAAGACAATTATGGCGAGATGGGTACACTAAAAATAGTTTGTGCAGTAATATTTGTTTCTGTACTGCTATCTAACGTTTTTAGATATATATCGCAAAGATATATGGAAGATTTACGTGTGCATACACTTTTAAATTTGCGTAAAAAAGTTTTTAATAATGTAATGAATTTACATGTAGGTTATTTTAACAATGAGCGTAAAGGGGATATTATTTCGAAAGTTGCCTCAGATGTGCAAGTAGTGCAATTTACAGTTACAAACACCTTACAGGTTGTTTTTAAAGAGCCTTTGCAATTAATCTTTTATATTGTTTTGCTACTATCGATATCGGTGAAGCTAACTTTATTTTCTCTATTGGTTATTCCTATTTCTGGGTATATCATTAGCAAAATTGTAAAACGCTTAAAAAAACAAGCTACCAGTGCGCATGAAAGCTTTGCCAAAATGATTGGTTTTTTAGACGAAGCCTTAGGTGGAATTAAAATAATTAAGGCATTTAATGCAACCGAAAGAGTGAAAAATAAGTTTAACGAGGAAAACATTTTCTATTCGAATCTTAATAGAAAAATGGCAAGACGACAACAGTCAGCATCCCCAGTGTCACAAAGCTTAGGTGTCTTAGTTGTTGTATCGATCGTTTTATATGGCGGCTCATTAATTATCTTAAAGGATGAAAATGCGTTAAACCCAACCGATTTTATCGCTTATATTGCTGCTTTTTCTCAAGTTATGCAGCCCGTTAAAGCTTTAACCGACTCTTTCAGTGGTATTCATTCAGGTATCGCCGCTGGCGAGCGTGTTTTAGATTTAATAGACACCAAGCCCGAACTTACGAATGCCGTTGATGCGAAAAGCTTAAACCTCTTTGAAAAAGAATTAGCTTTTGAAGGTGTTTCGTTTAACTATGGCGATAAGCAGATACTTAAAAACATTAATTTTATCATTAAAAAAGGAACAACTGTCGCGTTAGTTGGTCCATCCGGTGGAGGAAAAAGCACTTTGATGGACCTCATTCCGCGCTTTCATGATCCATTATCTGGCGCATTAAAGATTGACGGCCACGATTATCGGTACTTAACAGTGGAGAGTATTAGAGCACAAATGGGAACTGTTAATCAGGAGAGTATTTTATTTAATGATACCATATTTAATAACATCGCCTTTGGCAAGCCCGAAGCTACTGTAGAGGAAG
Source organism: Pedobacter sp. (assembly GCA_014377775.1). Lineage (GTDB taxonomy): Bacteria > Bacteroidota > Bacteroidia > Sphingobacteriales > Sphingobacteriaceae > Pedobacter. Next base: position 1,566 of record JACMOW010000055.1, read on the forward strand.
TGATGAATGCTGCTAAAATTGCCAATGCACACGAGTTCATAATGGCAACCGACGATGAGTATCAAACCTTTGTTGGTGATCGAGGAAATAAGTTATCGGGCGGACAAAAACAGCGAATTTGCATTGCAAGAGCAGTTTTAACTAATCCGCCAATTATGTTATTAGATGAAGCTACTTCTGCACTCGACACCGAGTCAGAAAAATTGGTGCAAGAGGCATTAAATAATTTGATGCAAAACAGAACTTCGATTATTATTGCACATAGGTTAAGTACCATACAACATGCGGATAGCATTGTGGTGATCGATAAGGGTGAAGTGATTGAAACCGGTAGTCATAGCGAACTAATGTTGCGAAACGGGTTATATAAGCGCTTAATAGAAATGCAGGCATTTAATGATTAACCCATTAGTTTCTATAGCCCTTTGCACCTATAATGGTGATAAGTTTCTAGAAGAACAATTGGACTCCTTGGTTAATCAAACTTATCAGAATATCGAAATTATTATTATTGATGATTTATCTTCCGATCAAACCATAGAAATTATTAAACGTTATGTTGCTAAATTTGAAACGATCCATCTTCACCAAAACGAGGTGAACTTGGGCTACGTTAAAAACTTTGAAAAAGCAATTGGCCTATGTAATGGAGAATTCATTGCGCTTTGCGATCAAGACGATATTTGGGCGTATGAAAAGATAAATCTATTATTTAACAACATCGAAAATAATGCGCTAATTTATCATGATTCGGAATTTATTGATGATAACGGCACTCCATTAGGCAAAAATTTATCAGAAAGATTAAATATGTATGAAGGAAGTAGTTCCTACCCTTTTTTCTTTTACAATTCTGTTTCGGGGCATAGCATGATGTTTAGAAAATCGCTAATTGAATCCATTTTGCCATTCAATGAAAATTATTATCACGACTGGCAAATTGCTATCATCGCAACAGCACATGGAGGTATAAAATATCTTAATCAGACTCTGGTAAAGTATAGACAACACGAATTATCGAACACTGATTTTTTAAGAATTAAGACAAAAAGAGCAAAAAAAAACAAACTTACCAATCTGAATTGGCTAAAATTTGCACAATCAAAATTAAAAAATGACTTTTATTTAGCAGAAATTATATCTTGCTTAAACGATTATGATAAGGTAAAAATAGTAAGTAGAATGAAGTTATTTCAAATCTTATTAAAAAACTACAACTTATTATTTTATATGAAGAAAAAACACCCCCTTTTCAAGAAATTCAAGGCTTTTAAAATTTCATTCTTCTAAATTAGCCAACCATCTTTCTTAAAATAAAAAAATTCAATCTTACGAAATTTAAAAACCCCATTTTAGAAATTATTTTAGTATCCCAAAGCAAAGGAAACATACTCACTAGACTTAGTTTATGTTTCTTTACTTGTTTTATAAAAACTTTAAATGAAGCTCTTTCTGCCTTTTTTAAAGCATTATCACTAAAAATACCTTTAAGAATGGGAAGCCTCGATTTCCACTTCCTATGCACTTTTAAAGTTTCGACAATCCAATCCTCGTTAAAATTTCCCTCCGAAAAGTGTTGTAAAAGCACGTCATAAGTAACTAATATGTTGTACTTAGCTCCTACCTGAAGACAAAAATCGATATCGTATCCGTGAAATTTCTTTAAGATATTTTGATCAAATTGGAATTGTTTCATGATTGCGCTTGTTGTGCAAAACCAAACCCCATCAACAGCAGCCACTTGTTCTAATTTTACACCATCGGGGTTTAAGACATGATGATGGTCTATTTTGTTTTTAAACTTGAATTGCTGCATGATATTTCCCCGTTCTGCATCCAATCCTGCCACATGCCAACCCGAGGGAGAAATTGTTTTATATGTACTCCCAACTATGCCTAAAACCCCCAATTTTGGTTGATCAGCAAAAATAGACTCAACCTTAATTCCCCAATCTTGAGTTAAAAATGCTACATCTTCGTGCATGAAGCATACAATAGCATACCTGGCCTTCTTTGTACCTAAATTATAGAGTTCACAAAGCCCCCTTTCTCCGTTTGAATTAGGAAAGCTTATAATTTCAAACTCAACCCCAATGGTATCCTTAATATTTTGGCTAACATTAACCAAAAAATCGCTTTTTACGGATGCAATAATGATGGATATCATTTTGTAAAACTAATCTTTATAAAATAAATTTTTCGGAATGGTATTAATTATATTTGTTAATCGATATGGATAAAAAAAAATATGATTATTTAATTGTTGGTGCTGGTTTATTTGCTTCGACATTTGCACATGAAGCACTTAAGGCTGGGAAAAAGTGCCTAGTTATTGATAAGCGTGACCATGCCGGCGGAAATATCTATTGTAAAAACATAGAGGGCATTAATGTACATTGGTATGGTGCACATATCTTTCATACCAATGATAAGGCTTTATGGGATTATGTAAATCAATTTGTCGAATTTAATCGTTATACCAATTCTCCAATTGCCAACTACAAAGGTGAATTATTCAATTTACCTTTTAATATGAATACTTTTTATCGTCTTTGGGGCACCAAAACCCCTGAAGAAGCGAAAAAAAAGATTGCCGAGCAGATTGCACCCCTCAACATTGCAGCACCAAAAAACTTAGAAGAGCAGGCCTTAAAGTTAGTGGGTACTGATATTTATGAAAAGTTAATTAAACACTACACCGAAAAACAATGGGGCCGAAAAGCAACAGAACTTCCTGCCTTTATTATTAAACGATTACCCGTACGCTTTAATTATGATAACAATTATTTTAATGATAAATATCAAGGAATACCAATTGGTGGATATAATAAAATAATTAATGGCCTATTAGAAGGCGTCGATATTAGATTGAACACTGACTTCTTTAAGGATAAAGCCGAACTCGAAAATCTTGCTGATAAAATAGTTTTTACAGGTAAAATTGATGAGTATTTTGATTATCAGTTTGGCGAATTAGAATATCGAAGTTTACGCTTTGAAACGGAAGTAATTGATGCCGAAAACTATCAAGGAAACGCAGTGATGAACTACACAGATGCAGAAACAAGTTTTACAAGAATTATTGAGCATAAACACTTTGAGTTCGGCATGCAACCAAAAACAGTAATTACTAAAGAATATCCCTTAATAGAATCAAAGGGAGTTGAGCCTTACTATCCGGTTAATGACGAACATAATATGGCGTTATTCAAGAAATATCAGGAATTAGCAGACCAACAAATTAACGTAATTTTTGGTGGACGTTTGGCAGAATATAAATATTATGATATGCATCAGGTGCTTGCCTCTGCGCTTCATAAATCAAAATTAGAATTAAATGTACAATAAGGATCTTACCATTTTTTCTGTTTTTCATAAAGATTATCCCCAGCCTAACTGTGATTTTATCAAACCCATCCAAGTTGGAAAAGCGTTAAATCCTTATGATTTGGGCTTTTTGAAAGATGATGCTGGAGATAACATTTCGGTAAAAAATCCAATCTTTTGCGAGCTCACCGCATTGTATTGGATCTGGAAAAATACCGATCAAATAGAAAGCGAATTTGTAGGTTTAAGCCATTACAGAAGGTATTTTTGCCAACCTCAATCTATTAAAAAGAAAAAATTACTCATCACTACATATAAAGACGATAAAAGAGGGGTTTATCCAAAATCCCTAACAGATGATGAGCTTAACAACATAGCTTCAGAACAATTAAAAAATGATTTTTTATCCCATTTTAATGATAAAAAATTAATTATAGCTAGACCAAGTGCCATGGGAAGCGCAAAACTTTACGATTTTAACATTAAAGACAGTTACATCTATAATCACATTCGGGAAGATTGGTTTTTACTTGAAGATGCGATAGAAAAAATTCATCCTGCCTATGCTGATTTTTCCAAAACCTATTTTGAAACAGCTAAAGAAATGCATTGTTTTAATATGTTTATTGGGAGCAAAAAGTTTTTAAACGATTACTGTGAATGGTTATTTCCGATATTAACCGAATTAGAAAATACTGTTAAACTAAGTGAATATCCTTATCAAAGAAGGTTATTTGGCTTTATGGCCGAACGCTTATTTAATCTTTACATTAAAAGAAATAACCTTGCAACGGTGACCTATCCGATTGTATTTTTCGAATAGCTATTTTGATCCAATAGTCCACTTAAATTTGGTTTTTAAGATTAGGCTTACGATTAAAAAGGAAAAGGAATAAATGACTAAAAATCGGATCAAGGTACATCCGGAAGCCTCTAAAAACCCATTTCCATTACATTAAATTTCCCTGGTCTAAATATTTCAGATAACAACCTAATGATGAGAATTTGATGTAATAAGTAAATTGCAAAGGTAGTTTGTCGAGGTTTCTAATAACACCACAAACATTGTAAGCAAATATATAATATAACAATAGGATACTGTGGCTTAACCAAATGACCTTTTAATATTTGTAAAACCCTTAAAGTCTCTTTCTAGCTATTTTATTAAGCCTATAATTTTCGTTTCACTTCAACTTGTTCGTAAGCTTCAACA
>JACMOW010000322.1 GCA_014377775.1 Pedobacter sp.
ATTACTTCTAAATTGATTGTTTTGGCAAATAAAATTAAAAGGATAAGGTAGGCGCCTAGTAGTGCTTGACAAAATATCCATGCTTTTTTCTCACCCAGTATTACTGGAATGGTTTTTAGCGCGTAAAGTTTATCTTGGAATAAATCTCTGATATCAAAAGGGATTGTAATGGCGCAAATAAATAAGAAACGTTTAACTACCAATATTAAAGTTTCGGCTAGTGATACAGAAATGCCATAGTTGTTCTCTAATTCTACAATTGGCAATAATACACAGCTAACAGACCATACAAAGGAAATTAAAAAAAGCTTAATGCCGGGAAGGTTTCTTAAGCCAATCTTTCTTTGATTGATACTCAAAAAGGGGAAGTTATAAGCAATGGACATTATTCCCACGAAGCTCATCAGTATTTTTGCTTGCAAACTAAGATAAAGTAAGGCAATAGGAATAATACAAAGTGCAGCTATTAAAGTGATGGATATGATGAAGCGGTGATGGGAATATATCCACCTTACTCTTTTAAATGGCGATTTTTGCGGCTGCTCTGGTTTAGATAAAAGCATGCTCAGATTGTAGATTAGCAAAGTAGAGAAAAAAACAAATGCTAAAACATAATAATCAGGAGGAAGTTTAAGCAGATAATAAGTAACCAAACCTTGCGCAACAGCACAACAAGCAATAAATAAATTGCTAAAAATTAGGAAATCTAACGAAGAGAAGAATACTTTTTTTATCATTATTATTAATTAGCAAATTAGCTAATTAAGATCGCTTTAACTCAAATATTGTAATTTCTGGTAATACGCCAACACGGCCTGGGTAGCCTAAAAAACCATAGCCAACGTTTACATAAAGTTGTTGCTGTTTTTCGACATACAATCCAGCCCATTCTTTATAAATATACTGTACTGGGCTCCATTGAAATTCTTTTAGGCGAACGCCAAATTGCATTCCATGTGTGTGACCACTAAACATGGCATCAATATCACTATATTTTTTTAAAACCTCACCCCTCCAATGTGATGGATCATGAGAAAGTAGTAATTTTACCGGTAAATCTTCTGTGTTTTTTATCGCCAATTCCATTTTTCCATATTTTGGAAAGCGACCCATTCCCCAGTTCTCTATTCCTAAAACCCCTATTTCCTCACCATCAACCTTTAACCGTCTATTTTCATTCATTAACAGATCGTAGCCCATTTGCTGATGTACTATAATCATGTCCTGAAGGTTTTTAACTTTTGCAGGCGAACTTTCTCGTCCGTAATAGTAATCGCCATAATCGTGATTGCCCAAGGTAGAATAAACGCCTAAGGGAGCTTTAATCTTAGCGAAAATATCTTGGTAATTTTTTACTTCATTGGTTAAATTATTTACCAAATCGCCAGTAAAAAAAACAAAATCTGGTTTTTCTGCCATTAACATTTCTACACCACCTTTAACAGCAGTTTTATTGTAAAAGCTACCCGAATGAATATCTGAAATTTGCGCTAATTTAATACCATCAAAAGCTTTTGGCAAATTGGGCAGCACAAGCTTTACGCGTTTAATGTTGTAATCGTAAGCCCCAGAAATGATGCCCCAACTAAGTGAGCTTAAGGGGACTGCGGCAGCTATTAAACCTGCTTTTGTTAAAAAAGCCGAGCGACTAATATGTTGGTTGGGTGTTTGGTTTGTTAGTTCTTTTGATGTTTTATTGGTTTGTTGTTTCGTTTGTGAATTTTTTTTTAAATTAAAAATCAAAATAAATAATCGTCTCAAATCATCTATCATTAAAAATGGAAGCATAAATACCTTTGCTACAACAGACAAAAAGAAAGCCACCAGAATAACGGCCCTTAAGGATAAGAATAAGTTGAGAAATATAGCTGCAAAAACACCAATAATTAGCAAAATGCTAAATGCAAACCAGATGAAACCAAGGTTTCTTTTTGTAGTTACTGACCAATTTTTAAAGGTCTTAATGATTGCTTTATAGCAGTAAAAATCAAGGAGTAAAACAAAAAAGGAAAGTGCAAATAGATAATAAGATCTCATCATTTCTTACCTAAAATCCTCTTCTTCATCATCTGCTAAATCTACATTGAAAAGGCTATCGAACATATCAGAAAAGCCAAATCCGTTGTTTAAATAATTCTTACTCAACTGTGAAAATTCTGCCAAGCCATGCAATACAAACTCCATCAATATCAAAGTTTGATTTTCGCTTAGTTTGGGATGGAATTTTTGAACCACTTCATGTAATCCATCAACAGCCATCAGCGTTTTTTTATACTCCAACAATATTAAATCGTCGGCTATATCAATGGTATTGCCCTCCGTAAACCATTCGGTTATTTTTGTATATGGGTTTGCATTTTTACTTTTCTTTGCCTTCTCTGGGTCTGGAAAATATCTTGCGAACAAATGTTTTATAGCTTTGCCGATTAAAGTATGTGCTACCTTGGCGGGGCCCTCTAATTCTCCTTCGTAAACCAATTCAATTTTTCCGGTAACTGCTGGAATAATCCCGCTTAAATCGGCTAGCCTTACAAAAGTGGCAGATTCATGGTTAACTAGCATTCTTCGCTCTGCGGTACTGATTAAATTTTCGTAGGCGGAAATGGTTAAACGTGCCGAAACTCCCGATTTTTGATCAATAAATTCACTTTTACGGGCTTCAAAAGCCACCTGCTCTACCAAATCTTTGAGCAGGCCATCTACCTCTATAAGAGCGCGCTGTTCTGGTGTAAGTTTAGCCTCTTGAAAAGTGATTTTTTTAGCAATCTCAACCGTTTTTGGATAATGTGTTAAAATCTGACTTTCAATTCTGTCTTTTAAAGGCGTTACAATACTGCCACGATTGGTATAATCTTCAGGATTTGCGGTAAATACAAATTGAATATCTAAAGGTAAACGCAATTTGAAACCTCTTATCTGAATATCTTTTTCTTGTAGCATATTAAATAAAGCCACCTGTATTCTTGCTTGCAAATCGGGCAATTCATTAATTACAAAAATGCTTCTGTGCGCTCTCGGGATAAGCCCAAAATGAATAACGCGCTCATCATTATAGGTTAATTTTAGTGTAGCGGCTTTAATCGGATCTACATCACCAATTAAGTCGGCCACGGTAACATCTGGCGTGGCTAATTTCTCTGTATAACGATCGCTGCGGTGTTGCCACATAATAGGGGTATCATCTCCTTTTTGTGCAATTTCGTTTTTAGCGAACCATGAAATCGGGTTCAGCGGATCGTCGAATATTTCGCTTCCTGCAACATAGGGGATATATTCATCTAGTAAATTAACCATTAAACGGGCAATACGTGTTTTTGCCTGACCACGTAGGCCGAGTAATAGCACATTGTGGCGAGATAAAATGGCTGTTTGTAATTCTGGAATTACCGTTTCATCGTAACCCAAAATACCTTCAAAACCAGCTTCTTTATTTTGTAACTGCTTGATGAGATTTTTTCTTAATTCGTCTTTTACACTTAATGGGGTATAATTGCTGGCTTTTAGTTGGCCAAGTGTTTTTGCTTGCATATCTTTTATCTAAAAGTTTTTCTTCTATTCTTAATGTAATCTTCAAATATATATTCGCCCAATCCGGTTAGTGAGCTGTAAAATGCTCGGCCTCCATTTATTTGCGTAAACTGCCTAACAAATTGTTGCAAGTAAGGATCTTGAGCAATCATAAAGGTAGTAATTGGAATATTTAATCTTTTGCACTGGGCAGCCATATTTAGCGTTTTGCCAACTACTTTTCGATCTAAACCGTTGCTATTTTTATAGTACCTGCCATTTTCTTTTAAACAGGTTGGCTTCCCGTCGGTAATCATAAAAATCTGTTTATTGTGCGTTTTTCTTCGGCGTAATAAATCGGTAGCTAATTCTAATCCGGCTAAAGTATTGGTATGGTAGGGCCCAACTTGCAAATAAGGCAAATCTTTAATGGTGATGGGCCAGGCATCGTTTCCAAAAACAACAATATCGAGTGTGTCTTTTGGATATTTGGTTTTAATAAGTTCGGCCAAGGCCATGGCTGTTTTTTTTGCTGGGGTGATGCGATCTTCCCCATATAAAATCATGGAGTGCGAGATGTCGATCATTAAAACCGTTGATGTTAAAGTCTTATAATCTTTTTCTTCTACCTCTAAATCGCGTTCTGTTAAAGTAAAGTTGTTAATACCGTGATTAATTTGTGCGTTCTGAATGGAGGCAGTCATGTCAATTTGGTCTAAACTATCCCCAAAAGCAAACTCCCTTCGGTCGGCGTTTTTCTCTTCCCCAATGCCAGATATGTTGCTGTTGTGATTTCCTTTTCCAGCCTTTTTTAGCTTTCCAAAAATTTCTTCTAGGGCAGATTTGCGAATGGTTTGTTCCGTTTTAGCCGTGATTTTAACCTCGCCATTTTCTTCTTTAAGGTAGCCTTTTTCTTTGAGATCATCAATAAAATTGCCCATGGCATAGTCGTTATTGGTAAACTTATATTGTTTATCCAATTCATTCATCCAGGCTAAGGTTTCTCCGGCATTACCTGCGGTATAATTAAGTAGTTCGGTGAAAAGCTTAAGCATTTCATCAAATCCACCTTTTGGCCTACCTTTGTTTAAGAATTTAGAAAATTGAAAACCTTTCATGTTGTAGTATATACGAATTACCGAAGGTAAAAGTTTAGGATGGGAATATGTTAAGCGGGATGTCATATTTAGGTAGTTTCGGCGCACATATTTAAGATGTGTGAGATAGGTTGGAAAATGGTTAGAGGACTATGAATAGCTATGAACTTTTATTAGATTTGTTAATAAACGATTAAGCGATGAAAAAAATAATACTCCTTTTACTTCTGTCAGTTACTATGAACGCCTATGCGCAAAAAACAACTGATAAACAAGCAATTTTAAATCTGCTCGAGCAACAGCGTGGCGATTGGAACAAAGGTGATTTGGAAGCCTTTATGAAAGGTTATTGGAAAAGTGATAGCTTATTATTTGTGGGCGAGAAGGGGCCAACTTATGGATGGCAAAAAACGTTAGACAATTACAAAAAGGGATATCCAGATAAAGCAGCAATGGGTTTTTTAACTTTTGGTATAAAAAAAGTAGAGTTAATTACTAAGGATAGAGCTTTTGTACTGGGTAGCTGGAACATAAAAAGCGAGAAAGAAGAATTGAAAGGCTATTTTACTTTATTGCTTCGTAAAATTGAAGGCGTTTGGAAAGTGGTTGTTGATCATAGTAGTTGAAGTTGTTTATATTTCTTGCTAAAATAATACAACGAAAACAAGGTGAGCAAACTTCCAATTACAGAAAGTATCACGACACTATTCGAAAAAAAAGTAAGCCAATTGAGCTGCACTTTAAAGATTTCTTTGCTCAAAAGCACGCCAATACTGCCTACATAACCGAACGAATCGGCGATATAAATTAAGAAACCCACGTTGCTTGCATACTTAAAAGTAGAAATTAAGCGATCAAAAAACACTGCATTAAAAGGAATATATACCATATAAAGCCCTAGTCCAACCAATGTCATCCACCAAATGGGGGAGATGTGATTGCTTTTAAATAATACCGTACAGGTGCCAGCCAAAATAAATCCTGCTAAAATAAAATAATGGGCTGTTTTTAGCGCGGTAAAATTATTCTTAATTAAAACCATGCTTCCAATAAGCAAAAGCACAATTAAGGTAATCGGTGTTTCTGTTTTAGAGAAAATAGCAGGCTGATTAAAAAATCCCATTTCTTTCCACATCTCTGCTCCGAAATTATCCCTAATGTCTCTAAATATTGTTGCAAAGCAATAAATGACTACGCACGCAATTATTCCGCCTAAGAATTCTTTGATAAAATTTTTACGATCTGCTGCCGACATTGGGATGCGTTCTGCTCTATAATTGATATCTTCTTGTGTGGGGGGCGGAATTTTCTCCATCAAATATACGAACAGTATAAGGGGTAAAGAAAACACTAAACCCGTGTAAAAAGGAACCCAAAACTCTGAAACTCCAAAATTAACCATCAGCCATGCGCCAACAGACTTAACAAAGCCAGAGGCGAAAATAAAGCTAACGGCTAGGGTAGCGCCAATAAAATCGGTACTTCTTCGGCCTTCAACATACGAGAATACAACGCCCCAAAGCATCCCCAGAGGGAAACCATTTAAGAATAAAAATAAGATGTTGTAAGGAATGGGAATAAGCGCAAAAAATAGCCAACAAAGCCAAGCTAGCCCTGTTAAAACCAAGATAATTTTACCTCTGCCCGTTCTTTTTAACTCGGAAATATATTTTATTCCATAAAACTTAGCCAAAAGATAACCCAGCATTTGGCAAATTACCAATACGGTTTTATAGCTATAACCTGCTATGGTAATGCCATCAAAAGTGGCTACGGTAAATGATTTTCGAAAGCCAAAAATCATGGTATACGCCAAAAAAACTACTATTGCTGTGTACAGGCCAGCCTTAATTTGGCTATTTCGGACTACCATTTCGCATTGCACTTTCAGCACGCTTAACAGCTAAGCGTTCGCGCCATTTAGCATAAGGCGCCTTAAGAGTCATTTTTAATAAACTATCTAACCCACCTTTAATGGCTAAATTAAAAACGCTTTGTGCTTTTCGGGTAATTGAAGCATCCCAAGCGCGTAGGCTTAACGAAAAAGATCCATCTAAATATTTCATCCAATGCCACATTCCAGTTGGCATAAATAAGGTATCGCCGTGTTCCAAAAACACTTCATATCCTTCAACACCTTTTAAAGCTGGGAATTTTTCGAAATCTGGATTGGCTACATCATAATCTTCGAGTGCGTACGTAGCATTTGGAATACAGTATAATCTTTTTTTCCATTTGTTATCAAAAAGAACAATGTGCTTTCTGCCCCCAAAATGGGTATGAAAAAGATGGGGTAAATCAATGTCGTAGTGTAAAAAAGTAACAGAATTAGAACCACCAAAAAACATAGCAGGCATACTTTCAATAAAGCCGCCCATGAGCTCTTTCGGGATTTTTATATCATTAATTAAATTAGGAACGTGTTTAAATAAATTAAAAAAGAAGATGCGAAGTTCTGTAGGCTCTCTTTTAATTAAATCGAGATAATCACCAAATTTCATGCTAGCAATTGATGCATTAATAGGTTTTGAAGGATCAGCCTTAGAATTATCTACCAAATTTACCTCAATATCACCGCCAATTTCTTTTAAATAGTCTGTTGTCCATTTTTCGCGTGCTGGCCAATCTTTTGTTAAGCCTTTAATGATCAATGGTTTTCTAGGGTTCAGATAATTCTTTTTAAAATCTTCTGGGCTAATGGTTTCAACAGTGTCAACAGGTTTTAAAATAAAACTCATAACTTTTATATCTATGTTACGCGAAGGTAAAGCTTTGGGAGTTAAAAAAAAAGCGTCCTCGATTTTCGGGAACGCTTTTTCTAAGTAAATTAAGATGTTTTTCTACTATTTTGGCATTAAAACAGTATTAATAACATGGATTACGCCATTGCTTTGAAAAACGTCTGCGATAGTTACCGTTGAAGTACCACCTTTTTCGTCTTTAAGCATTACTTTTTTACCTTTCATGTAAATCGTTAATTTACCACCTTGTACCGTAGTTAATTCTGCTTTACCACCTCCAGCTTTTATTGCTGCAGCAACTTCTTTGCTACCTAATTTACCAGCAACAACGTGGTAGGTTAAAATGGAAGTTAATGTTTTTTTGTTCTCAGGTTTTAACAACGTAGCAACAGTACCTGCAGGTAACTTATCGAATGCAGCATTAGTTGGTGCAAATACGGTAAATGGTCCTGCGCTTTTTAATGTTTCCACTAAACCTGCTGCTTTTACTGCAGCCACTAGTGTAGTGTGATCTTTTGACTTAACCGCATTGTCTACAATGTCTTTTGTAGCATACATTGCTGCACCGCCAACCATTGGATTTTTTTGTGCCTGAGCATCATTAGCGAATGCCATAGCTACTACGACAACTGCTGAAAGGAATATTTTTTTCATTGTATTTGATTAATTTGAAAGTAAATACGGAGAAATAATGTGGACGGATTTTGAGAAGGTGAAATTATTTTTAGATTTCAATATTTTCGGAAAAAAGCTCGGAGGCGATACCATCAGCAAACAATTTCCCTTGCTGGGTTAAGGTAACAATATTTTTAGTCTGCATTAATTTTTTGTCGGCTATAAATTTTGCTACCTGTAGCTGCGTTTGCTCGGTGTATGTTTTTCCAAAATTGGAAGCTATTTTATCCAAATCTATCCCCCATTGGGTGCGTAAGGCAGTCATAATGTATTCATTAAACTGATCGGTTACTGAAAGCTCTTCTATCGTTTCAGGTAATTTATTTTTAGTTAATGCTGCTAAATACTTTGCATTATTTGCAATGTTTAAATAACGGGTATTGCCATCAAAGCCATGGGCTGATGGTCCGATACCCAAATAGGGAATGCCTCGCCAATAGTTGGTGTTATGTATGGCATAGCATCCCGGAAGGCTATAGTTCGAAATTTCATAATGCTCAAATCCCGCAGCTGTTAAATGCTGGTTAAGGGTTAAAAATTGAGCTACACTTTGTTCGTCATTCAGTGCTAGCTGTTTCCCTTTCTTTATGGCGTTTGCCAAAACTGTTCGGGGTTCAACAGTTAATGAATAGGCAGAAATATGTGGCGTTTTTAACTCAATTGCTTTATGGATGTTGGCTAGCCATTTCTGATCAGTTAATAGCGGATAACCATAAATTAAATCAATACTTAAGTTTTCAAAACCTGCATCCTGACTTCTTTTAATACAACTTTCGGCTTCGATGGCGGTATGCGCTCTATTCATCCAAGTTAAATCTTCCTCAAAAAAAGA